>NZ_BCBG01000052.1:0-34829 GCF_001320485.1 Pseudomonas sp. NBRC 111130 | reverse complement strand
GCAGCCCCCGAGGCCCTGACAGGAAAAACAATGCGCCGCCTGCCTTCCCTGACTGCCCTGCGCACTTTCGAATGCGCCGCCCGCCATGGCCACTTCGGCCGTGCCGCCGCCGAGCTGTGCGTTACCGACAGCGCCGTCAGCCACCAGATTCGCCAGCTCGAAGAGCAGCTCGGCGTCGCCCTGTTCGAGCGCGTCGGCCGCCAGGTGCGCCCCAGTGCCGAAGCCGAACGCCTGCTGCATCACCTGCAACAGGCCTTCGAGCTGATCGGCAAGGCCTGTGATGAACTGCGCGACCCGGCATCGCAAGCGGTACTGAGGGTGGCGGTCACAGCGGAGCTGGCGCAGAAATGGCTGGTCGCGCGCCTGGCCGATTTCAGCAGCCGTTACCCGCACATCACCCTGCACCTGCACGATCAGCCGATCGATGCCGGCGCCCCGGCGCTGGACGTCGACCTGGCCATCACCTACGGCACCAGCGCCCTGGACGCGAGCACCCACTTCGTCCGGCCGCTGCCACTGCTGCAGTTCTTCCCCGTCTGCAGCCCGGGCCTGTTCAACCAGGGCGGGCTCAAGCGCCCGCGTGACCTGGTGCGCCACTGCCTGTTGCACGATGACCAGGACGGTCGCACCTGGACCACCTGGCTGGCCACTCACGCCGACGACGCCTTGCCCACCCGTCAGCTGTACTTCCCCCATGCCGCGCTGGCGCTGGAGGCTGCGCTGCTGGGGCAGGGCGTGGCGATGGGCGACAACCTGACCTGCCAGGCCGACCTGCAGAGCGGCCGGTTGGTGCGCCCGTTCAGTGCCAGCGTGACGGCCCAGGGGCAATACGCGCTGGTGTGCGAACGGCTGCGCCTTGAGCGGGCACCGGTGGCTGACTTCATCGAATGGTTCATCGAACAGCTGGGCGATAGCTGAATTGAATTCAGCTATCGCTGAGTATTCATCGTTGGATGCCGCAAGCGGGGCGGCGTAGCGTGCAGCCATCACCCACCGATACGAGGTTGACCCATGGCACGTTCGCTCACCACCACCCCCAAGGCCGATGGCTTCCGCCTGCCCGGCGAATTCGAGCGCAAGGCGGGTTGCTGGCTCGGCTGGCCAGAGCGCCCGGATGTCTGGCGCAATGGCGCCAAGCCTGCGCAGAAGGTCTGGGTCGAGATCGTCACGGCAATCGCCTCCAGCGAGCCGGTCACGGTCTGCGCCTCCGCTGGCCAGTACGTCAATGCCCGGCGCCTGCTGCCACCGCAGGTCCGGGTAGTGGAAATGACCTGCAACGACACCTGGTTCCGTGACAGCGGTGCTTGCTTCGTGGTCAATGACAACAGTGGTGAAGTGCGTGGCGTCGACTTCGAGTTCAACGCCTATGGCGGGCTCGATGGCGGCCTCTACTACCCGTGGGACAAGGACGACCAGATCGCCCAGAAAATCCTCGAGATCGAAGGCCTGGACCGCTATCGCGCGCCGCTGATCGCCGAGCTTGGCGGCATCCAGAGCGACGGCCAGGGCAGCCTGCTGACCACCGAGCAATGCCTGCTGAACCGCAACCGCAACGCCCACCTGGGCAAGGCCGAGGTGACCCGTCGCCTTGAAGACTATCTGGGGGCCGAGCAGGTGATCTGGCTGCCGCGTGGCTGCAAGTTCGACGAGACCGATGGCCACGTCGACGACCTGGCCTGCTTTGTGCGCCCCGGTGAAGTGGTGCTGCAATGGACCGATAACCGTGACGACCCGCAGTGGGAAATCTACCAGGAGGCCTACGACATCCTGCGCAGCACCCGCGATACCCGTGGCCGTGAACTGAAGGTGCACAAGCTGCCGCAACCCGACGTGCTGCAATGGACGGCCGAAGAGGCCGCAGGGCTGGACCAGGTCGAAGGCACTCACCTGCGCGCGGCCGGCACCCAGATCTGTGCTTCGTACATCAACTACTACGCGGGCAACTCGGCCATCGTCGTGCCGCTGTTTGGCGATCGCAATGACGCAATTGCCCAGGCGACACTGGCCGAGTTGTTCCCCGAGCACCGCATTATCGGTATCGAGAACTCCCGCGAGATCCTGCTCGGTGGCGGCAACGTCGCCTGCATCACCATGCCGCAATACGCTGGAGGCCGCCGCTGATGAAGCCGAGCGCACTCACCCTTGCGCTCGCCCTGGGCTGCGCCGCCTCGGCGGCCCAGGCTGCCGACGCACAACAGCCGACCGTGAACCTGTACATCTGGGGCGAGTACCTTGCCCCCGATACCTTGACCCGGTTCGAAAAGGAAACCGGCATTCGTGTGGTGGCCGACCACTTCGACTCGCTGGAAACCGCCGAGACCAAGCTGCTGACCGGTGGCAGTGGCTACGACGTGGTGCTCACCGCCGGCCAGCACCTGAGCCGGGCCATTGCCAGCGGCGCCCTGCAGCCGCTGGACAAAGCCCAGCTACCGCACCTGGCCGGGGTGGGTGAAGAGTTCCGCCAGCACATGGCCTTGTTCGACCCGGGTAACCGCTATGCCGGGACCTATGCCTGGGGCACCACCGGGGTGGGCTACCAGCAGCAGGCGGTGAAGGCACGCATGGGCGATGCACCGCTGGACAGCTGGGCGATGCTGTTCGACCCGCAGGTGGTGGCGAAATTCGCCGACTGCGGGGTGAGTCTGCTCAACGACCCCAACGAAGTGTTCGCCGCAGTGATGCGCTACATGGGCCTGGACATCAACCAGCAGCGCCTTGAGGACCTGAAGGCGGCGGAGGTGCAACTGCGCAAGGTGCGCCCGTACATTCGCTACTTCGACAACGACCGCAACATCAACGACCTGGCCAATGGCGAAACCTGCGTGGCGATGTCGTGGAACGGCAACGTGGCCATCGCCGAAGGGCAGGCGCAGCAGGCGGGCAAGGCGTTTGTGCTGGACTACAGCATTCCGAAGGAGGGCACGTTGATCTGGCTGGATGCGCTGGTGGTGCCCAAGGATGCGCCGCACCCGGATGCCGCGTGGAAACTGGTGGATTACCTGATGCGGCCGGATGTGATCGCGCCGATTACCGACACCATTCACTACGCCAACGCGATTACGGCGGCGGATGGGCTGGTGGACGCGCAGATCCGCAATGCGCCGGGGACCTATCCGTCGGCTGAGGTGCGGGCGCGGTTGTATGGCAAGAATGATAATGGCAAGGCGTTCAACCGCGAGTTGACCCGGGCATTCAGCCGGCTGAAGAGTGGGACTTAGAATTTGTGGTGGCTGTACCGGCCTCTTCGCGGCTAAAGCCGCTCCCACAGGGATAGCACCGCCTTCGGCATCTATGCAGTACCTGTGGGAGCGCTTTAGCCGCGAAGGAGGCCGGCACAAGCGCTGCATCAGCCAGAGGCCTTGCGCCGTGGCTGCCGCGGCTTGCTGGCAGCTGGTTTGCCATCAGACGCCTTGCCTTTACTGGTAGTGCGCCGCTTCTTCTTCCAAGGCGCCGCCTTGCCCACCGCCGGCCCGGTAATGGTCATGCGCATCCCGCGGCAACGCTCCACCAGCTTGCCCATCCACGCCGACTGCCGGGTGACGAACTCTTCAAGGCTCATCTCGCCGCTCTGCACCATGTCCAGTGCCTGTTCCCAGATGGCCGTGGTACCAGGGTCGGCAATGGCGCGGGGCACGGCGTCAATCAGGCTGAACGCGGCAGGGGTGGCAGACAGTGCCTTGCCGTTCTTCACCAGATAACCGCGGTCGAGCAAGCCCTGGATGATGCTGGCACGGGTGGCTTCGGTGCCGATGCCGGTGGTTTCCTTGAGCTTCTGTTTCAGCCGTGGGTCGTCCACCAGCTTGGCGACGTTCTTCATCGCCTTGATCAGGTCGCCTTCGGTAAACGGTTTCGGTGGCTGGGTCCACAGGTCCTTCAGTTGCACATCATGCACGTTGCAGTCCTGGCCTTCGCGCAGGGCCGGCAGCACCTGGGCTGGCTGGGCCTCGCGGCCCTTGGCCGGGGTCAGCGCTTCGGGGAGGGCGCGGCGCCAGCCGGGTTGGACGATCTGCTTGCCGACGGCGCGCAGGGCATGGCCGGCGCAGTCGAACTCGACCTGGGTGCGATCGTACTCGTGGTTGGGTAGAAACTGCGCCAGGTAGCGGGCACGAATCAGGGTATAGACAGCCTTGTGCTTGGCCGGCAGGCGTGCCGGGTCGCTGGCGGCTGCCGTGGGGATGATGCCGTGGTGGGCGCTGACCTTGGCGTCGTTCCAGGCGCGGGAGCGGCGCTGTGGCTCAAGGTGGGCTTGCAGCGGCGCCAGGCTGGCGTCCGCCCGCTGCAGCGCCGCGAGGATGGCTGGCGCCTCGCTGTGCTGGCTGACGGGCAGGTAGCCGCAGTCGCTGCGCGGGTAGGTGATCAGCTTGTGGGTTTCGTACAGCGCCTGGGCGATGTCGAGGGTTTCCTGGGCGCCGAGGCCGAACTTTTTCGAGCACAGCTCCTGCAGGGTGCCCAGGTCGAAGGGCAGCGGTGCGGCCTCGCGCACGCGCTCGGTGGCGACTTTCAATACCCGCGCCGTACCGGCATCTTGCATGTCGCCAGCAGCCTGTCGGGCGAGCGCCTGGTTCAGGCAGCGGCCCTGGTCGTCGCAGGTGTCTTCCGGTGCGCGCCACTGGGCGTTGAAAGACTGGCCGGCACTTTCCAGCTGGACATCGATGGCCCAGAACGGCACGGGCACGAAATCAGCGATGCTGCGGTCGCGGTCGACCACCAGGCGCAGGGTAGGGGTTTGCACCCGCCCCACTGGCAGCACGCCCTGGTAGCCGGATTGGCGGCCGAGCAGGGTGAACAGCCGGCTCATGTTCATGCCGATCAGCCAGTCGGCGCGGGAGCGGCCCAGGGCCGAATGGTAGAGGTTGAAGGTTTGCTGGCCGGGCAGCAGGCGCGCCAGGGCCTTGCGGATCGAAGCGTCGTCCAGGGCCGACAGCCACAGGCGCTGGATCGGGCCGCGGTAGCGGCAGTGCTCGACCAGCTCGCGGGCAATCATTTCACCTTCGCGGTCGGCGTCGGTGGCGATCACCAGTTCGCGGGCTTCGCCGAGCAGGCGCTTGACCGCCTTGAACTGGCTGGCGGTCTTGGGCTTGACCAGCATCTTCCACTTTGCCGGGATGATCGGCAGGTCGGCCAGGTTCCAGCGCTTGTAGCGGTCGTCGTAGCTGTCGGGCGGGGCGGTTTCCAGCAGGTGGCCGATGCACCAGGTCACGCAGACGTCGGTGCCCTGCCAGCAGCCGTCGGCCTTGCGGTTGGCGCCGAGCACCTTGGCGATGTCTTTGGCCTGGGAGGGTTTTTCGCAGAGGAACAGGCGCATGGCCGGGAACGCTTCATCGGGGAATGATGGGCACTAGGATGCGCAAGCAGGGGCGCGGAGGCAAGTTTTATCTGGATGGATGTACAGGTTTTTGTGAGGGGGAGTGTCTTTACCTGTGCTGGCCTCTTCGCGGGCATGCCCGCGAAGAGGCCAGTGCAGGTTTCAGGCGCGCGAGTCGCGTACCATGTCCACGTGCGGAATGCCGGCTTCGAGGAACTCCTCGCTGACTACGCGAAAGCCCAGGCGCTCGTAGAACGGCGTGGCATGCACCTGTGCACTGAGCATCTGCTGCTTCAGGTCACGGTTCTGCGCTTCGACGATCACTGCATTCATCAGTGCATCGCCGACCTTCAACCCACGCCAGTCCTTGAGCACCGAGACCCGGCCAATGGTGCCGTCAGGCAGCAGGCGAGCCGTGCCGATCGGATAGTCGCCTTCCAGCGCCAGGAAGTGTGCGGCGCCCGGATCGTCCGAATCCCACTCCAGCTCTGGTGGTACATGCTGCTCGGCAATGAACACGGCTTCGCGGATACGGCGGATATCAGCGTTATCCTTGTGCCAGTCGGCAAGGCGCACACGAATCTTATTCATTGGCGAATCCCAGGCTTCCTTGTTTGATCAGCTGCTGGACCAGCATAAGGCCATCTTCATCCTGCAACCACTGCTCAAGGTTGTCGATGTGTAGCGCATCGGCCGAGCACACCAGCTTCAGCAGCTCGCGCAGCTTGGCCGGCAGTGGGCAGCTACGGCCGCTGGCGAACAGCATCAGGTCGTCGCCGAGTTCGGACCAGGCCAGCCGCGCGCTCGGGTTGCGGATCAGGATGGCGCCGTCTTCCAGGGCTTCGATCAGCTCGTCTTCGTCCATTTCTTCACCGACCACCTGTTCCGGGTAGCGCGGCTCGGTCATGAACTGGCCGAACCAGGTCAGCAGCAGGTCCTTGTCGTTGGTGTGCTTGTCGATCAACGCCTTGAGGCGGTCGAGGGCATCGTGCTGGATCTGGTGCGGGTCGCTGGCAGGTTGCGCGTCGGCGTCGCTGTAGCGCTCTTCGTCCGGCAGGAACTGGCCGAGGAAATCGGTGAAGTGGGTCAGCACTTCGGCGGCGCTTGGGGCGCGGAAGCCGACCGAGTAGGTCAGGCAGTTGTCCACGGCGACGCCGTAGTGGGCCAGGCGCGGCGGCAGGTAGAGCATGTCGCCCGGCTCCAGCGTCCATTCGCCGCTCTGTTCGAATTCGGCCAGGATGCGCAGGTCGGCGTGCTCAAGCAGCGGGCTGTCGCTGTTGCACATCTGGCCGATTTTCCAGTTACGCTCGCCATGGCCCTGGAGCAGGAACACGTCGTAATTGTCGAAGTGCGGGCCGACACTGCCCCCTGGGGTGGCGAAGCTGATCATCACGTCATCGATACGCCAGCTCGGCAGGAAGCGGAAGTGCTCGAGCAGCTCGGCGACTTCCGGGACGAACTGGTCGACGGCCTGCACCAGCAGGGTCCAGTCTTTCTCCGGCAGTTCGGCAAAGGTGTCTTCGCTGAACGGCCCGCGGCGCAGCTCCCACGGGTGGGCGCCGTGTTCGAGGACGATGCGCGACTCGACTTCCTCTTCCAGGGCCAGGCCGGCCAGCTCGTCGGGGTCGATCGGGCTTTCGAAGTCCGGGAAGGCCTGGCGCACCAGCAGCGGCTTCTTCTGCCAGTAGTCGCGCATGAATTCGCGGGCCGAGATGCCGCCGAGCAGCTGCAGTGGAGTATCAGGATTCATGTTCAACCTATTGAAAAAACGTAATTTTCGTCCGCGAATAAAAACGCCCGGCCAGGCCGGGCGTTGAACGCGACGGTCAGCTTAGATGCGTTTGGCCTGGGCTGCCGCGTTACCGATGTAGGTAGCGGGGGTCAGCAGCTTCAGCTCGGCCTTGGCGTCGGCCGGCATGTCGAGGCCGTCGATGAAGGTCAGCAGCGCTTCTGGCGTGATGCCCTTGCCACGGGTCAGTTCCTTGAGCTTCTCGTAGGGGTTCTCGATGTTGAAGCGGCGCATCACGGTCTGGATCGGCTCGGCGAGGACTTCCCAGCAGGCGTCCAGGTCGGCGGCGATGCGGGCTTGGTTGACTTCCAGCTTGCCGATGCCTTTCAGGCTGGCTTCGTAGGCGATGACGCTGTGAGCGAAGCCCACGCCCAGGTTGCGCAGCACGGTGGAGTCGGTCAGGTCACGCTGCCAGCGCGAGATCGGCAGCTTGCTGGCCAGGTGCTGGAACAGTGCGTTGGCTATCCCTAAGTTGCCTTCGGAGTTTTCGAAGTCGATCGGGTTGACCTTGTGCGGCATGGTCGACGAGCCGATTTCGCCAGCCACGGTCTTCTGCTTGAAGTAGCCCAGCGAGATATAGCCCCAGACGTCGCGGTCGAAGTCGATGAGGATGGTGTTGAAGCGAGCGATCGCGTCGAACAGCTCGGCGATGTAGTCGTGCGGCTCGATCTGGGTGGTGTACGGGTTGAACTGCAGGCCCAGCTCGTCTTCGATGAAGGCGCGGGCGTTCTGTTCCCAGTCGATCTGCGAGTAAGCCGACAGGTGGGCGTTGTAGTTGCCCACGGCGCCGTTGATCTTGCCCAGCAGCGGCACGGCGGCAACCTGGGCGATCTGGCGCTCCAGGCGGTACACGACGTTGGCCAGCTCTTTGCCCAGGGTGGTCGGCGAAGCCGGCTGGCCGTGGGTGCGCGAGAGCATCGGCACGTCGGCATGGGCATGGGCCAGGGCGCGGATGGCGTCGGCGATCTGGCGCATCAGCGGCAGCAGCACATCGTCACGGCCGGCGCGCAGCATCAGGGCGTGGGACAGGTTGTTGATGTCCTCGCTGGTGCAGGCGAAGTGGATGAACTCGCTGACCTTGGCCAGCTCAGGCAGCTTGGCGGCCTGCTCCTTGAGGAGGTATTCGATCGCCTTGACGTCGTGGTTGGTGGTGCGCTCGATTTCCTTGACGCGTTCGGCGTGCTCGAGCTTGAAGTCGGTGGCCAGGCTGTCCAGCAGGGCGTTGGCTTCGGCGGAGAACGCCGGCACTTCGCCGATCTGCGGGTGGGCGGCCAGGCGCTGCAGCCAGCGCACTTCGACCAGGGCGCGGAAACGGATCAGGCCGAATTCGCTGAAAATGGGGCGCAAGGCCTGGGTTTTGCCGGCGTAACGGCCGTCTACAGGGGAAACCGCAGTGAGCGAAGAAAGCTGCATGGGGTGTTCTCGGACAGTCAGGCTTTTGGAAGGGCGCATATCATACATGAAAAATCCCTGTAGGAGCGGCCTTGCGTCGCGAAAGGGCTGCGCAGCAGCCCCGGCAATCTATGCTGGGGCGGCGATTCTGGGGCTGCTGCGCAGCCCTTTCGCGACGCAAGGCCGCTCCTACAGGTCCGGCGTTTTTCTTCAGGACGGTGTGCGCATCATGTCGTACAGTTCGTTGAGCAGCTTGCGCCGGCTGAACACCAACTGCCAGCGATGCCCGCCCAGCTGGCGCCACAGGCGTGCGGCGCGGATGCCGGCGAGCAGCAGGGCGCGGATCTTCGAGGCGTTGCTGGCCTGCTGCAGGAAGCGCATGTCGCCGTGCACCTGGATGCGCTGGCGCAAGGTGCTCAGGGTGTCCTGGTACAACGCGCCGCTGGACGCGATGACATTTTCATGGGCCAGGCCGAAATGGTCGGCCTGCGACTGGATTTGCGGCAGGCGGTTGCCGATGGTTTCGAGCAGGTCGCCGCGCTTGTTCAGCTGGCGCTCAAGGCCCAGCATCGACAGTGCGTAGCGCAGCGGTTCGCGTTGCAGGCTGCTGGGGTCGCGCTCGAGGGCGCCGACCAGGGCGCGGTAACCGTCGCGCAGGTTGAGGTCGTCGCCGCCGAACACCTCCAGGGTGTCCTTGGGGTCGCGCACCAGCAGGCTGCCCAGCATGCAGCCGATGTTGGCTTCGCTGGCCTGGCCGGTGCGGGCGATGCGGTCGACCAGCACGGCGGCCTGGAACACGCCGCCCAGGGCAATCAGCTGCTCCTGCAGATTGCTCATGCGCGCGGGCTCCACGGCTCGGCGGTCTCGATCACGCCGCCACCCAGGCACACATCGCCGTCATAGAACACCACCGACTGGCCCGGGGTCACGGCGCGCTGCGGCTCGTCGAACACGGCGCGGTAGCCGGTTGCGGTCAGCTCCAGCGTGCATTGCTGGTCGCTCTGGCGGTAGCGCACCTTGGCGGTCAGCCGGCGCGGGCTGCTCAGGTCGACCGGGTTGACCCAGAAGATTTCCGATGCAAGCAGGGCGCGGGAGAACAGCCACGGGTGCTCGTTGCCCTGGCCGACCACCAGCACATTGCGGGTCAGGTCCTTGTGCAACACGTACCACGGCTCGTCACCGGCGTCCTTCAGGCCGCCTATGCCCAAGCCTTGGCGCTGGCCGATGGTGTGGTACATCAGGCCGTGGTGGCGACCGATCACTTCACCTTCGGTGGTTTCGATGTTGCCGGGCTGGGCTGGCAGGTACTGCTTGAGGAAGTCGCTGAAGCGGCGCTCGCCGATGAAGCAGATGCCGGTGGAATCCTTTTTCTTGGCGGTGGCCAGGCCGTGTTTTTCGGCGATGGCGCGCACCTCGGGCTTTTCCAGCTCGCCGACCGGGAACAGTGTACGGGCGATTTCCTTACCGCCAACTGCATGCAGGAAGTAGCTCTGGTCCTTGTTCGGGTCCAGGCCTTTGAGCAGTTCGGTGAGCGCGCCGGAGTCGCGGCGGCGCACATAGTGGCCGGTGGCGATCAGGTCGGCACCCAGCGACAGGGCATAATCAAGGAACGCCTTGAACTTGATTTCGCGGTTGCAGAGGATGTCCGGGTTGGGCGTGCGGCCGGCCTTGTATTCCTCGAGGAAGTGCTCGAACACGTTGTCCCAGTACTCGGCAGCGAAGTTGGCGGTGTGCAGCTTGATGCCGATGCGGTCGCACACGGCCTGGGCGTCGGCCAGGTCTTCACGGGCGGTGCAGTATTCGGTGCCGTCGTCTTCTTCCCAGTTCTTCATGAACAGCCCTTCCACCTGGTAGCCCTGTTCCATGAGCAGAAGGGCAGAGACGGATGAGTCCACGCCGCCGGACATGCCGACGATGACGCGGGTCTTGGCGGGGTCTTTGAGTGCTGGGCTGGTCATGGGTACCGGTGTGTATCAAGGGGGAAAAACGCCGATTCTAGCAAAACCGGCGCGGCGCGTCAGTCACGCAGCAAGTCGAGGCTGTGCAGCGGGCCGGCGAGGTAGTCGTCGAGACAGCGCGGGACGAGTTCGCTGCGCCAGCGAGCGGGGTCGGCCAGCAGTTCTTCGCGGGTCAGCCACACGGCGCGGACAATGTCGCTGTCCAGGGCAAGGTCCTGGTGGTGGCGCACGGGGCGGGCGGCGAAGCAGATGCGCTGGTAGGTCACGCCATTGCTCGGGGCGGTGTAGAGGTAGATGCCCACCACGCCGGTGAGCTCGACTTCCCAGGCGGTTTCTTCCACGGTTTCGCGCAGGGCGGCCTGGGGCAGGGTCTCGTTGGGTTCGAGGTGGCCGGCGGGTTGGTTGAAGACGTGCTGGCCGGCTTTGAATTCTTCGACGAAGAGGAATTTGCCTTCGTGTTCGACGATGGTAGCGACGGTGATGTGCGGTTGCCAGGTCATATGCGGTGTCCTTTCAGAATGTCGGGGCCGCGTTGCGGTCCATCGCAGGCAAGCCAGCTCCCACAGGTACGGTGCAAGGCCTGGGTCATTCACAGTCCCTGTGGGAGCTGGCTTGCCTGCGATGGGCTGCGCAGCAGCCCCGGGGCCAGAAAGCACAAACCCCGGTGCGTGGCCGGGGTTTGTGCGGTTACCTCAAGCGAACCTTACAGGGCGGCAATGGCGCTGTTCAGGGTCTGGCTTGGGCGCATCACCTTGGCGGTCAGCTCGGCATCCGGGGCGTAGTAGCCACCGATGTCGGCCGGCTTGCCCTGAACGGCGTTGAGCTCGGCGACAATGGTCTCCTCGTTCTCGGTCAGGGTCTTGGCCAGTGGGGCGAAGCGCGCCTGCAGAGCGGCGTCATCGCTCTGTGCAGCCAGCGCCTGGGCCCAGTACAGGGTCAGGTAGAAGTGGCTGCCGCGGTTGTCGATACCACCGACTTTGCGCGAAGGCGACTTGTTGGTGTCGAGGAACTTGCCGGTTGCCTGGTCCAGGGTGTTGGCCAGGACCTTGGCGCGCGGGTTGTCGTAGGTGTTGCCCAGATGCTCCAGGGAAGCGGCCAGGGCCAGGAATTCACCCAGCGAGTCCCAACGCAGGAAGTTCTCTTCCACCAGCTGCTGCACGTGCTTCGGAGCCGAACCGCCGGCGCCGGTTTCGAACAGGCCACCGCCGTTCATCAGCGGCACGATCGACAGCATCTTGGCGCTGGTGCCCAGTTCCATGATCGGGAACAGGTCGGTCAGGTAGTCGCGCAGCACGTTGCCGGTCACCGAGATGGTGTCCTTGCCTTCGCGGATGCGGGCCAGGGAGAACTTGATAGCGTCGACCGGCGCCAGGACACGGATGTCCAGGCCAGTGGTGTCGTGGTCCTTCAGGTACTTCTGTACCTTCTCGATCATCACGCCGTCGTGGGCGCGGGCCGGGTCCAGCCAGAACACCGCCGGGGTGTTGCTCAGGCGGGCACGGTTGACGGCCAGCTTGACCCAGTCCTGGATCGGCGCGTCTTTGGTCTGGCACATGCGGAAGATGTCACCGGCTTCAACGTTCTGCTCCAGAACGACGTTGCCTTTGCCATCGACCACGCGTACTACGCCGTCGGCCTGAATCTGGAAGGTCTTGTCGTGGGAGCCGTACTCTTCGGCCTTCTGCGCCATCAGGCCGACGTTCGGCACGCTGCCCATGGTGGTCGGGTCGAAGGCGCCGTTGGCCTTGCAGTCTTCGATGGTGGCCTGGTAGATGCCGGCGTAGCAACGATCCGGGATGATCGCCTTGGCATCCTGCAGTTCACCGGCGCTGTTCCACATCTTGCCCGAGTCGCGGATCATCGCTGGCATCGAGGCGTCGACGATGACGTCGCTCGGCACGTGCAGGTTGGTGATGCCCTTGTCGGAGTTGACCATGGCCAGGGCTGGACGCTCGGCGTACAGGGCCTGGATGTCGGCTTCGATCTCGGCCTGCTTGTCGGCTGGCAGGTCCTTGATGCGGGCGTACAGGTCGCCGATGCCGTTGTTGGCGTTGAAGCCTACTTCAGCCAGGGCTGCTGCGTGCTTGGCCAGTACCTGGTCGTAGAACGCTTCGACGATGACGCCGAACATGATCGGGTCGGAAACCTTCATCATGGTGGCTTTCAGGTGCACCGACAGCAGTACGCCGGAGGCCTTGGCATCGGCGATCTGCTCAGTGATGAAGGCTTTCAGGGCCTTGCGGCTCATGGTGGCGCAGTCGACGATTTCGGCGGCTTTGACGGCAGTCTTGGCTTTCAGCACGGTGGTGCTGCCATCCTTGCCGACCAGCTCGATGCGCAGGTTGTCGTCTGCCTCGATCAGTGCGGCTTTTTCGCTGCCGTAGAAGTCGCCGTTGTTCATGTGGGCAACGTGCGACTTCGAGTCGGCGGCCCAGGCGCCCATCTTGTGCGGGTGCTTGCGGGCGTAGTTCTTGACCGAAAGCGGGGCGCGGCGGTCGGAGTTGCCTTCGCGCAGCACTGGGTTCACGGCCGAACCCTTGATGCGGTCGTAGCGTGCGCGGGATTCTTTCTCGGCCTCGGTGGATGGCTCGTCGGCGTAGTCAGGGATGTTGAAGCCCTTGCCCTGCAGTTCCTTGATCGCGGCCTTGAGCTGCGGTACCGAGGCGCTGATGTTCGGCAGCTTGATGATGTTGGCTTCAGGAGTGGTAGCCAGCTGACCCAGTTCCGCCAGGTGATCGCCTACTTGCTTCTCTGCGCCCAGTTGCTCCGGGAAGGCGGCAAGGATACGGCCAGCCAGGGAGATGTCGCGAGTTTCGACGGCGATGTCAGCGGAAGCGGTGAAGGCTTCGATGATCGGCAGCAGCGAGTAGGTGGCGAGGGCGGGGGCTTCGTCGGTGAAGGTATAGATGATCTTGGAACGGGTGGGCATGCGGGTTAACTCTCTGTGTGCTGAGCGTGCTCGAGTCTCGTGGTGCGCAGGGTAGGCGCATCGCCCTGGCAACGCCATGAGCGGAAAGTCGAGAGGCTGCGAGCGGTGATGGTGGATGCATCAGTCGAGCGTCAATGCTGAGCTGCGGTAACAGTCCAGACTTTTCTGGCCAGGCTTGATGGCCATTCCTGGCCAAGGGCGGTCCGCATTTTCCTGGGATTCGCCCCGATGACCCTTCGGTCGCGGCGGAGTATACCAAACCATTCGGGCTAATCAGCAAGGCGAAGTGACATCGGTGCCATTTATAAGACCAAAGACGTAGGGGCAATGTGGCGTGATGACGCACCGCTTGCAGGTCGACGGATGTGGTTTAGGCTCATTGGATCGCATGATGTCCAATCACACCCGACAGCGGAGTAGTGCAAGCATGGGATACCAGAAAATCAAGGTTCCGACCGACGGCACCAAGATCACCGTCAATGCCGACCATTCGCTCAACGTGCCCGACAACCCGATCATTCCTTATATCGAAGGTGACGGGATTGGCGTCGATGTCTCGCCAGTGATGATCAAGGTGGTCGATGCCGCCGTGCAGAAAGCCTACGGCGGCAAGCGCAAGATCGCCTGGATGGAGGTGTATGCCGGCGAGAAGGCCACCCAGGTGTACGACCAGGATACCTGGCTGCCGCAGGAGACCCTGGATGCGGTGAAGGACTACGTTGTCTCGATCAAGGGGCCGCTGACCACGCCGGTCGGCGGTGGTATCCGGTCGCTCAACGTGGCTTTGCGCCAGCAGCTCGACCTCTACGTGTGCCTGCGCCCGGTGCTGTGGTTCCAGGGCGTGCCAAGCCCGGTGAAAAAGCCAGGCGATGTCGACATGGTGATCTTCCGAGAAAACTCCGAAGACATCTATGCCGGCATCGAGTGGAAGGCCGGCTCGCCTGAAGCGAACAAGGTGATCAAGTTCCTCAAGGAGGAAATGGGTGTCACCAAGATCCGTTTCGACCAGGACTGCGGCATTGGCGTAAAGCCGGTCTCGCGCGAGGGCACCAAGCGCCTGGTACGCAAGGCCCTGCAATATGTGGTGGACAATGATCGCGAATCGCTGACCCTGGTGCACAAGGGCAACATCATGAAGTTCACCGAGGGCGCCTTCAAGGATTGGGGCTACGAGGTGGCCCGCGACGAGTTTGGTGCCGAACTGCTCGACGGCGGCCCTTGGATGAAGTTCAAGAACCCCAGGAGCGGCCGTGAAGTGATCGTCAAGGACGCCATCGCCGACGCCATGCTCCAGCAGATCCTGCTGCGCCCTGCCGAGTACGACGTGATCGCCACCCTCAACCTGAACGGTGACTACCTCTCCGATGCCCTGGCGGCGGAAGTGGGTGGCATCGGCATCGCGCCGGGCGCCAACCTGTCCGATACCGTGGCCATGTTCGAGGCTACCCATGGTACCGCCCCGAAATATGCCGGGCAGGACAAGGTCAATCCGGGCTCGGTCATCCTGTCGGCGGAGATGATGCTGCGGCACATGGGCTGGACTGAGGCGGCCGACCTGATCATCAAGGGCACCAATGGTGCGATTGCTGCCAAGACAGTGACCTACGACTTCGAGCGCTTGATGGAAGGTGCCACGCTGGTGAGTAGCTCAGGTTTTGGCGATGAAATGATCAAGCATATGTGAGGCCATGAAAAACCGGCCGCTTCTGTAAAGGAGCGGCCGGTTGTTCGTGTGTCGGCAGAGAGCAGGGATCAGGCTTGGACGGTAGTTGAGGGCTGGGATGCTCCTGTAGAGACGCTGGTGGCGGCGCTGGCGATCTTGATCGCATGCAGGCCCTTGGGGCCTTGGTGGATCTCGAACGTTACGGCTTGCCCAGCTTTGAGCGTTTTGTAACCTTCCATCTCGATCGCCGAATAGTGGGCGAACAAATCGTCGGTTTTCCCGTCTTCATTGATGAATCCGTAGCCCTTGGCATTGTTGAACCACTTGACTTTACCGCTTGCCATCCCTATGTCCCTCTGCAAAGGACTCCATCACTGGAGTATCATCCACTTCATCCGCATACGAACCTTGCGAAAAATCTGGTTGACTGCGCGGATCTTTATCGACCACGGTGGGTTCTTATTGGTTGTAACACCGTTTTGCCGTTAGTCAAGGTCAGGTGGCGCGTGCGCCAGCGGCCGCCAATGCAGTCAACCCACAACCTTAACCTGACGCTCATGATGAAATTCTTTCCATGCATGCACCCAGTGAGATTCGACTAACATTCAATCAGGATCGCCCGCAAACGAATGAGGACGACGGCTCAGGGCTTGCGGTACAGGAAGCCAAGCCGATCCTGCAGGCGCCACCGATGTACAAGGTGGTTTTATTCAACGATGACTACACGCCGATGGATTTCGTCGTCGAAGTGCTCGAAACGTTCTTCAGTCTGAACCGCGAGCTGGCGACCAAGATCATGCTGACCGTCCACACCGAAGGGCGGGCAGTGTGCGGATTGTTTACCCGTGACATCGCCGAAACGAAGGCCATGCAGGTCAACCAATACGCCAGGGAAAGCCAGCATCCGCTACTCTGTGAAATCGAGAAGGACGGTTAATCGCCGACCACTTGGGTATGAGGTGAAGCTATGTTAAACCGCGAGCTCGAAGTCACCCTCAATCTTGCCTTCAAGGAGGCCCGTTCGAAGCGTCATGAGTTCATGACCGTCGAACATCTGCTGCTGGCGCTCCTTGACAATGAGGCTGCCGCGACCGTTCTGCGCGCCTGTGGCGCGAATCTCGACAAACTCAAGCACGACCTGCAAGAGTTCATCGATTCCACTACCCCGCTGATCCCCGTCAACGACGAAGACCGCGAAACCCAGCCGACCCTGGGCTTCCAGCGGGTGCTGCAGCGTGCCGTGTTCCACGTGCAGAGTTCCGGCAAGCGCGAAGTGACCGGCGCCAATGTGCTGGTGGCGATCTTCAGCGAACAGGAAAGCCAGGCCGTGTTCCTGCTGAAACAGCAGAGCGTGGCCCGTATCGATGTGGTCAACTACATCGCCCACGGCATCTCCAAAGTGCCGGGCCATGGTTCGCATTCCGAAAGCGACCAGGACATGCAGGACGAAGAGGGTGGCGAAACCTCCTCTTCGAGCAACCCGCTGGACGCCTACGCCAGCAACCTGAACGAACTGGCCCGTGCCGGCCGGATCGACCCGCTGGTGGGTCGCGAGCAGGAAGTCGAGCGTGTGGCGCAGATTCTGGCCCGGCGGCGCAAGAACAACCCGCTGCTGGTCGGTGAGGCGGGCGTCGGCAAGACTGCCATCGCCGAAGGCCTGGCCAAACGCATCGTCGACGGCCAGGTGCCGGACCTGCTGGCGCAGAGCGTGGTCTATTCGCTGGACCTTGGCGCGCTGCTGGCGGGTACCAAATACCGCGGTGATTTCGAAAAACGCTTCAAGGCCCTGCTCGGTGAGTTGAAAAAGCGCCCGCAAGCGATTCTGTTCATCGATGAAATCCACACCATCATCGGTGCCGGTGCGGCGTCAGGCGGGGTGATGGATGCCTCCAACCTGCTCAAGCCGCTGCTGTCGTCGGGTGAGATTCGTTGCATCGGTTCGACCACCTTCCAGGAGTTCCGCGGCATCTTCGAGAAGGACCGTGCCCTGGCGCGGCGCTTCCAGAAGGTCGATGTCAGCGAGCCGTCGGTGGAGGACACCGTCGGCATCCTGCGTGGTCTGAAAGGCCGGTTCGAGAGCCACCACAACATCGAGTACAGCGATGAAGCCCTGCGCGCCGCCGCCGAGCTGGCCTCGCGCTATATCAACGATCGCCACATGCCGGACAAGGCCATTGACGTGATCGATGAAGCGGGCGCCTATCAGCGCCTGCAGCCTGAAGCCAGCCGGGTCAAGCGTATCGATGTGCCGCAGGTCGAGGACATCGTCGCCAAGATCGCGCGGATTCCGCCGAAGCACGTCACCAGTTCCGACAAGGAGTTGCTGCGTAACCTCGAGCGCGACCTGAAGCTGACCGTGTTCGGTCAGGACCAGGCCATCGACTCGCTGGCCACCGCCATCAAGCTGTCCCGGGCCGGCCTCAAGTCGCCGGACAAGCCGGTCGGTTCGTTCCTGTTCGCCGGCCCCACTGGTGTGGGCAAGACCGAAGCGGCGCGGCAGCTGGCCAAGGCGCTGGGCGTCGAGCTGGTGCGCTTCGACATGTCCGAGTACATGGAGCGTCACACCGTGTCGCGCCTGATCGGTGCGCCGCCTGGCTACGTTGGTTTCGACCAGGGTGGCCTGCTGACCGAAGCCATCACCAAGCAACCGCACTGCGTGCTGCTGCTCGACGAAATCGAGAAGGCCCACCCGGAAGTCTTCAACCTGCTGCTGCAGGTGATGGACCACGGTACCCTGACCGACAACAATGGGCGCAAGGCCGACTTCCGTAACGTGATCCTGATCATGACCACCAACGCCGGTGCCGAAACCGCCGCGCGGGCTTCGATCGGCTTCACCCATCAGGACCATGCGTCCGATGCCATGGAAGTCATCCGCAAGAGCTTCACGCCGGAGTTCCGCAACCGCCTGGACACCATCATCCAGTTTGGCCGCCTCAGCACCGAGACGATCAAGAGCATCGTCGACAAGTTCCTCATCGAGTTGCAGGCGCAGTTGGAAGACAAGCGTGTGCTGCTGGAAGTCAGCGATGCCGCCCGCGGCTGGCTGGCTGCTTCCGGCTACGACGTGCAGATGGGAGCACGGCCGATGGCGCGGCTTATCCAGGACAAGATCAAGCGGCCGCTGGCCGAAGAGATCCTGTTTGGTGAGCTGGCCGAGCACGGTGGCGTGGTGCACGTCGACCTGCGCGATGGCGAACTGGTGTTCGACTTCGAGACTACGGCTGAGGTGGCCTGACGGAGGGGCAGGGCTGTACCTGTGGGAGCGGCTTCAGCCGCGAACACCGGCGCAGCCGGTGCCATCCATCGGGTTGGGCTCTTCGCGGGTGAACCGCTGCCACAGGGCTGCGAAGTAGCCCCATACAATCTGGCAGGCACAAAAAAGCCCGGCACATGGCCGGGCTTTTTCATGGCTGGAGCTTAGCGCGCACGGTAAGTGATGCGGCCCTTGCTCAGGTCGTAAGGCGTCAGTTCGACGCGGACCTTGTCGCCAGTGAGAATGCGGATGTAGTTCTTGCGCATCTTTCCGGAGATGTGCGCGGTTACGACGTGCCCGTTTTCCAACTCCACGCGGAACATGGTGTTGGGCAGGGTGTCGACGACAGTACCTTCCATTTCGAAGCTGTCTTCTTTCGACATGCAGTAGAGCCCTCGGATCCAGTGTTGGCCCGACGCATACCGCACCGGGCAAAAAAGTGGCGTGGATTATGCCCGAAAACTGTGTGTCAAGCCAATGCTTTCAGTTGAGGGTGACCCAGCGCTGGTTTATCAACAACTCGATAGGCCGATACTGCGTCTTGTAGTTCATTTTCTTGCAGTTCTTGATCCAGTAACCCAGGTACACCGCTTCCAGATCCTGGCGCAAGGCTTCGGTGATCTGCCAGAGGATGGCAAAGCGCCCGAGGCTGCGGCGTTCTTCTTCCGGCTCGTAGAACGTGTAGACCGCCGACAGGCCATTGGGCAGCAGGTCACAGACGGCCACTGCCAGCAGGCGGCCTTCGAGGCGGAACTCGTAGAACCAGCAGAACGGCAGGTCGCGGACCAGGAAGGTGGAAAACTGGTCGCGACTCGGCGGGTACATGTCGCCATCGGCGTGACGGGTCTCGATGTAGCGCCGGTACAGGTCGAAATATTCTTCCTTGAACGCCGGGCGCGCCGCCGTCACGGTCAGGTCGGCATTACGCTTGAGGATGCGCCGCTGCTGGCGGTTGGGGATGAAGCGCGCGGCGGGGATGCGCGCTGGCACGCAGGCATTGCAGTTCTGGCAATGCGGGCGGTACAGGTGGTCACCGCTGCGGCGAAAGCCCATTTCCGACAGATCGGCATACACATGCACGTCCATCGGCTGGCTGGGGTCGAGGAACAGCGTGGTGGCCTGTTCGTCCGGCAGGTAGCTGCAGGAGTGGGGTTGAGTGGCATAGAACTTCAACCGCGCCAACTCTGTCATGATCAACCCCCTCGGTGAGACTTTGCTTTAAGTGTAAGCCAGCTGGCAAAACTCGCCTAGCAAACCCAGGTAGCACTGTTGGGCTGATCGAGGTGGCGCGCCAGGTAATCGGCGAAGCGGCTGCGGCTGATGGCCCGGGCGCCCAGGCTATGCAGGTGGTTGGTGGGCATCTGGCAGTCGATCAGCACGAAGCCGGCCTGGCGCAGGTGTTCGACCAGCGTCACGAAGCCGACCTTGGAGGCATTGTCGGCGCGGCTGAACATCGACTCGCCGAAGAACAGTTGGCCGATGGCCAGGCCATACAGGCCGCCGACCAGCACGCCGTCTGCGCGCACTTCTACCGAATGGGCAATACCGCGCCGGTGCAGTTCGCAGTAGGCATTGCGCATGGTGTCGGTGATCCAGGTGCCGTCGGCGTAGTCGCGCGGGGCAGCGCAGGCGGCAATCACCGCCGGGAAGTCGGTGTCGAAGCTGACCTGGTAGCGGCCCTGGCGCATCAGTTTGGCCAGCGAGCGCGAGACGTGCAGCTCGTCAGGGAACAGCACCGTGCGCGGGTCAGGTGACCACCAGAGAATCGGCTGGCCGTCCTGATACCAAGGGAAGCAGCCATGCCGGTAGGCCTGCTCCAGGCGCTCGGGGCTCAGGTCGCCGCCAGCGGCAAGCAAACCGTTGGGGTCGTGCAGGGCCTTTTCCAGGGGTGGGAAGGTCAGCGAGTCGCGGGTTAGCCAGGTGAGCATGGTCTATCGTGCGGTGGGGGAGGGGAGAGGGCAGCATGGCTTGCAGGGCTTGCGGGGTCAATGCTGGCAGGCTCAGCAGTTATTGGCTGGCAGCAGAATAGGCAATTTCCTACACATTCATGAAGGCGTAGGCACCATCCGCTACATTTGCTGTCACACCTGTGCAAAAACACAGCATAAGCCTTTGTCACAGAAGGCAATGCATGCTCAAATTGCACCTATACGAAAGTCGCCCCCACTCGAGCTCCATACGGCGTGCCGTCATGGCGGCTGGCGGGCAGTAATGTTAAAAGTAGTGGTTCATTGGCCAGACACCGGCCGATCACTACTGGACGCGCAGCACGCGCAGGAATAGACGCGTTTTGAAGAAATCCACCGCAACTCCAGCTCCTTTGCCTGTGCCCCTGTGGCGGCAGCAGCTGCATTACCGCCTCAAGGAAGGCGCGTTGATCGCTGTCGGCGCCCTGTGCCTGTACCTGTGGATGGCACTGCTGACCTACGACACGTCGGACCCGGGCTTCAGCCATACCAGCAACATCGACCAGGTGCAGAATGCCGCCGGGCGTGCCGGCGCGTACTTTGCCGACATCCTGTTCATGGTGCTCGGCTACTTCGCCTATATCTTCCCGTTGCTGCTGGCGATCAAGACCTGGCAGATCTTCCGCGAACGGCACCAGCCGTGGCAATGGAGCGGCTGGCTGTTCTCC
This sequence comes from Pseudomonas sp. NBRC 111130, assembly GCF_001320485.1. Taxonomy (NCBI): domain Bacteria; kingdom Pseudomonadati; phylum Pseudomonadota; class Gammaproteobacteria; order Pseudomonadales; family Pseudomonadaceae; genus Pseudomonas; species Pseudomonas sp. NBRC 111130. The sequence goes on along the minus strand of NZ_BCBG01000052.1, from coordinate 13,902 downwards.
TGGCGGCTGATCGGCCTGGTGTTCCTGGTGCTGTCGGGCGCGGCGCTGGCGCATATCCATTTCCACCCGCCGGCGAGCCTGCCGTTTTCCGCGGGCGGTGCGCTGGGCGAAAGCCTCGGCGACCTGGCGCGCAACCTGCTGAACGTGCAGGGCAGCACCCTGATGTTCATTGCCCTGTTCCTGTTCGGCCTGACCGTGTTCACCGACCTGTCATGGTTCAAGGTGATGGACATGACCGGCAAGATCACCCTCGACCTGTTCGAACTGGTTCAGGGCGCGGCCAGCCGCTGGTGGGAGGCACGCAACGAGCGCAAGCGCCTGGAGGCGCAACTGCGTGAAGTGGACGACCCGGTGTTCGATCTGGGGTCGAAGGCCAGCGACAAGCGTGAACCAGCCAAACCGGCGCTGCGCGAGCGCATCTTCAAGCGTGAGGAAACGCCGGCCCAGCCCGTCGAGCCGCGTGAACCGACCCTTTCCCGTGAACCGACACTCGCCCGCGAGCCTGTGGTGCCTCGCGAACCAACCCTCGCCCGCGAACCTGTCGTGCCGCTTGAGCCCGTGGTCTCCCGCGAGCAGCCAGCAGCGGCCCCGACCATTGTGCCCCCGGCCGCGGCAAGGGCGCCGGAGCCGAGCAAGCGGGTCATGAAGGAAAAACAGGCGCCGCTGTTCGTCGACAGCGCCGTAGAGGGGACCCTGCCGTCGATTTCCATCCTCGACCCGGCCGAACAGAAGAAGATCGAGTACTCGCCAGAGTCCCTGGCCGGTGTCGGCCAGTTGCTGGAAATCAAGCTCAAGGAGTTCGGCGTGGAAGTCTCGGTGGACTCCATCCACCCGGGCCCGGTGATTACCCGTTACGAAATCCAGCCGGCCGCTGGCGTGAAAGTCAGCCGCATTGCCAACCTGGCCAAGGACCTGGCGCGTTCCCTGGCGGTGACCAGCGTGCGGGTGGTCGAGGTCATCCCCGGCAAGACCACCGTGGGTATCGAGATCCCCAACGAAAACCGGCAGATGGTGCGCTTCTCGGAAGTGCTCGCGACGCCGCAGTACGACGAGCAGAAATCGCCGGTCACCCTGGCTCTGGGCCACGACATCGGCGGCAAGCCGGTGATCACCGACCTGGCCAAGATGCCGCACCTGCTGGTGGCCGGTACTACCGGTTCCGGTAAGTCGGTGGGTGTCAACGCGATGATCCTGTCGATCCTGTTCAAGTCCAGCCCGGAAGACGCGCGGCTGATCATGATCGACCCGAAAATGCTCGAGCTGTCGATCTACGAGGGCATCCCGCACCTGCTGTGCCCGGTGGTCACCGACATGAAGGACGCCGCCAACGCCCTGCGCTGGAGCGTGGCCGAGATGGAGCGGCGTTACAAGCTGATGGCGGCCATGGGCGTGCGTAACCTGGCCGGCTTCAACCGCAAGATCAAGGACGCCCAGGAAGCTGGCGAGATCATCCATGACCCGCTGTACCGCCGCGAGAGCATGGACGACGAGCCGCCAGCGCTGAAGACCCTGCCGACCATCGTCGTGGTGGTCGACGAATTTGCCGACATGATGATGATCGTCGGCAAGAAGGTCGAAGAGCTGATCGCCCGTATCGCCCAGAAGGCACGGGCTGCCGGTATCCACCTGATCCTCGCCACCCAGCGCCCGTCGGTGGATGTGATCACCGGCCTGATCAAGGCCAACATCCCGACCCGCATGGCGTTCCAGGTGTCGAGCAAGATCGACTCGCGGACCATCATCGACCAAGGCGGCGCCGAACAGTTGCTTGGCCACGGTGACATGCTGTACATGCCGCCGGGCACCAGCCTGCCCATCCGTGTGCACGGTGCGTTCGTCTCCGACGATGAAGTGCACCGCACGGTCGAGGCGTGGAAGCTGCGTGGCGCGCCGGACTACAACGATGACATCCTCAATGGCGTCGAAGAGGCCGGTAGCGGCTTCGATGGCGGCGGCGGCGGCGGTGGGGGCGATGGTGACGATGCCGAAACCGATGCCCTGTATGATGAGGCCGTGCAGTTCGTGCTGGAAAGCCGCCGCGCTTCCATCTCGGCCGTACAGCGCAAGCTCAAGATCGGCTACAACCGCGCCGCGCGGATGATCGAGTCGATGGAGATGGCCGGCGTGGTCACCCCGATGAACAGCAACGGCTCGCGGGAAGTGATTGCCCCGGGTGGCCCGCGCGACTGATGAACACCTTGCCGGGCGCCAACGGTGGCGCCCGGCCTTTTCAATGCTCAATGAGGATTCCCATGCGCGCGATTCGCATGCTGTTGGTTTCTGCCCTGACCCTGGGCTCGGTTACTGCTTATGCCGGTGAGCAAGATGTACAACGCCTGACCCAGTTGCTGGAAAAATCCCAGACCATCGAGGCCAACTTCTCCCAGCTGACCCTCGACGCGGGCGGTACCAGCCTGCAGGAAACGTCCGGCAAGATGACTGTGAAGCGCCCGGGCCTGTTCTACTGGCACACCAATGCGCCGCAGGAGCAGGTAGTGGTGTCCGACGGCAAGAACGTCACCTTGTGGGACCCGGACCTGGAGCAGGCGACCATCAAGAAGCTCGACCAGCGCCTGAACCAGACCCCGGCACTGCTGCTGTCCGGTGACGTGTCGAAGATCAGCCAGAGCTTCGACATCACCTCCAAGGAGCAGGGCGACGTGATGGACTTCACCCTCAAGCCAAAGACCAAGGACACCCTGTTCGACTCGCTGCGCGTGTCGTTCCGCAAAGGCTTGATCAACGACATGCAGCTGATCGACAGCGTCGGCCAGCGCACCAACATCCTGTTCAATGGCGTCAAGGCCAACCAGGCGGTGCCGGACAACCAGTTCAGGTTCGACATCCCCAAAGGCGCCGACGTCATCAAGGAGTAAGCAGAGCTCGCCATGGACCTGTTTCGGAGCGAACCCGTCGCCCAGCCTCTGGCGGCCCGCCTGCGCCCGTCCAACCTGGACGAATACGTCGGCCAGGAGCACCTGCTGGCGCGCGGCAAACCGCTGCGCGAGGCGCTGGAGCAGGGTGCGCTGCACTCGATGATCTTCTGGGGGCCGCCGGGGGTGGGCAAGACCACCCTGGCGCGGCTGCTGGCGCATTTCTGCGATGCGCACTTCGAGACGGTCTCGGCGGTGTTGGCGGGGGTCAAGGAGATCCGCCAGGCCGTCGAAGTGGCCAAGCAGCAGGCCGGCCAGTATGGCCGACGCACCATTCTGTTCGTCGACGAAGTGCACCGTTTCAACAAGTCCCAGCAGGATGCCTTTCTGCCCTACGTCGAAGACGGCACGCTACTGTTCATCGGTGCTACCACCGAGAATCCCTCGTTCGAACTGAACAACGCCCTGCTGTCGCGGGCGCGGGTCTACGTGCTCAAGAGCCTGGACGAAGCGGCGCTGCGCAAGCTGGTCAACCGTGCGCTGACGGAAGAGCGCGGGCTGGGCAAGCGCAACCTGCGCGTCGGTGACGACGCCTTCAAGATGCTCATGGCTGCCGCCGATGGCGATGGCCGGCGCATGCTCAACTTCCTGGAGAACGCTGCCGACCTTGCCGAAGATGGCAGCGAGATCGACGTCGAGATGCTGCAAAGCCTGCTCGGCGACAGCCGGCGGCGTTTCGACAAGGGCGGCGAGGCGTTCTACGACCAGATTTCCGCGCTGCACAAGTCGGTGCGCGGCTCCAACCCCGATGGCGCCCTGTACTGGTTCGCGCGCATGCTCGACGGCGGTTGCGACCCGCTGTACATCGCCCGTCGCGTCGTGCGCATGGCCAGCGAGGACATCGGCAACGCCGACCCGCGGGCCCTGAGCCTGTGCCTGGCCGCCTGGGACGTGCAGGAACGCCTGGGCAGCCCGGAAGGCGAGCTGGCGGTGGCCCAGGCCATCACCTACATCGCCTGCGCGCCGAAGAGCAATGCCGTCTATGTGGGCTTCAAGACCGCGTTGCGCGAGGCGGCCGAACATGGCTCGCTGGAGGTGCCGCTGCACCTGCGCAACGCGCCGACCAAGCTGATGAAACAATTGGGCTATGGCGAAGAATACCGCTACGCCCACGACGAGCCCGATGCCTATGCCGCTGGTGAGGATTACTTCCCCGAGGCGCTTGAGCCACGCCAGTACTACCAGCCCGTGCCGCGAGGCCTGGAGCTGAAGATCGGCGAGAAACTGCGCCACCTGGCCGAGCTTGACCGCAACAGCCCCCGCCAGCGGAGAAAACCATGATTGCCCTGATCGCTGCAGTCAGCGCCGGTGGTATTGCCGGGACCTTGCTACGCTTCGCCACCGCCAATTGGGTCGCGGCCAACTGGCCACGGCACTTCTATCTCGGTACGCTGGCGGTCAACCTGGCGGGCTGCCTGCTGATCGGCCTGCTTTACGGCCTGTTCCTGCACAAACCGCTGGCGCCGGTCGAACTGCGCGCCGGCCTGATCGTCGGCTTCCTCGGTGGCCTGACGACCTTTTCTTCCTTCTCGCTCGATACCGTGCGCCTGATCGAAAGTGGGCAAGTGCCCCTCGCCTTGGGCTATACCAGTATCAGCGTGGTGGGCGGGCTCCTGGCCACCTGGGCCGGCCTGTCCCTGACCCGATTCTGAACCAACACTTATCCATAACGAGAGAACGATATGCTCGATTCCAAACTGTTACGCGGCCAACTTCAGGAAGTGGCGGATCGCCTGGCCTCCCGTGGCTTCAGCCTGGATGTCGCGCGCATCGAATCACTGGAAGAGCGCCGCAAGGCGGTGCAGACCCGCACCGAGCAGCTGCAAGCCGAGCGTAACGCCCGTTCCAAGTCGATCGGCCAGGCCAAGGCCAAGGGCGAGGACATTGCCCCGCTGATGGCGGACGTCGAGCGCATGGCCAATGAACTGGCCGCTGGCAAGGTAGAGCTGGATGCTATCCAGGCCGAACTGGACAGCATCCTGCTGACCATCCCCAACCTGCCGGACGCCAGCGTACCGGTCGGTGCCAGCGAGGACGACAACGTAGAAGTGCGCCGCTGGGGTACGCCGACCGCCTTCGATTTCGAGATCAAGGACCACGTCGCCTTGGGTGAAGTCAGCGGTGGCCTGGACTTCGAAGCCGCGGCCAAGCTGTCTGGCGCGCGCTTTGCCGTGCTGCGCGGGCCGATTGCCCGCCTGCACCGCGCCCTGGCGCAGTTCATGATCAACCTGCACACCGGCGAGCACGGCTACGAGGAACACTACACCCCGTACCTGGTGCAGGCCCCGGCCCTGCAGGGCACTGGCCAGTTGCCGAAGTTCGAGGAAGACCTGTTCAAGATCACCCGCGAAGGCGAAGCTGACTTCTACCTGATCCCGACCGCCGAAGTGTCGCTGACCAACCTGGTTGCCGGCCAGATCCTCGACGCCAAGCAGTTGCCCTTGAAACTGGTTGCCCACACCCCTTGCTTCCGCAGTGAAGCCGGTGCGTCGGGCCGTGACACCCGTGGCATGATCCGCCAACACCAGTTCGACAAGGTCGAGATGGTTCAGGTCGTCGAACCGTCCAAGTCGATGGAAGCCCTGGAAAGCCTGACCGCCAACGCCGAGCGCGTCCTGCAGCTGCTGCAGCTGCCCTACCGCGTGCTGGCCCTGTGCACCGGCGACATGGGCTTTGGCGCTGTGAAGACCTACGACCTGGAAGTGTGGGTGCCGAGCCAGGACAAGTACCGCGAGATCAGCTCGTGCTCCAACTGCGGTGACTTCCAGGCACGCCGCATGCAGGCTCGCTGGCGCAATCCGGAAACCGGCAAGCCAGAGCTGGTGCATACCCTCAACGGTTCTGGACTGGCCGTAGGCCGTACCCTGGTCGCGGTGCTGGAAAACTACCAGCAGGCCGACGGTTCGATCCGCGTACCGGACGTGCTGAAGCCGTACATGGGCGGCGTCGAGGTCATCCGCTAAATGGATTACCTGCCGCTGTTCCACAAGCTGCAGGGCGGCCGGGTGCTGGTCGTCGGCGGCGGTGAGATCGCCTTGCGCAAGGCGCGCCTGCTGGCTGATGCCGGCGCCGCGCTGCGCGTGGTGGCGCCGGACATCGACGGTCAGCTGGCCGCGTTGGCCCGGGAAGGTGGCGGTGAGGTGCTGGTGCGTGGCTATCAGGCGGCCGACCTGGTCGGTTGCCGACTGGTGATCGCGGCCACCGACGACCCTGGGCTCAACGCCCAGGTGTCGGCGGACGCACAGGCGCTGAGCCTGCCGGTCAACGTGGTGGATGCGCCGGCGCTGTGCACGGTGATCTTCCCGGCCATCGTCGACCGTTCCCCGTTGGTGATCGCGGTGTCCAGTGGCGGTGACGCCCCGGTGTTGGCGCGCTTGATTCGCGCCAAGCTGGAGGCCTGGATTCCGTCGGCTTATGGTGAGCTGGCCGGGCTGGCAGCGCGCTTCCGGCACAAGGTCAAATCCCTGTACCCGGATGTCAATCAGCGCCGAGGCTTCTGGGAAACCGTGTTCCAGGGGCCGATTGCCGAACGCCAGCTGGCCGGGCAGGGCGCCGAGGCCGAGCGCCTGTTGCAGGCGATGGTCGAAGGTGCCCCGGTGCAGCAGGGCGGTGAGGTGTATCTGGTCGGGGCCGGGCCGGGTGATCCGGACTTGCTGACCTTCCGTGCCTTGCGCCTGATGCAGCAGGCCGACGTGGTGCTCTACGACCGCCTGGTGGCACCGGCCATCATCGAGATGTGCCGGCGTGATGCGGAGCGTATCTATGTTGGCAAGCGTCGCGCCGACCACTCCGTGCCCCAGGACCAGATCAATCGCCTGTTGGTCGATCTCGCCCTGCAGGGCAAGCGTGTGTTGCGCCTCAAAGGCGGCGACCCGTTCATCTTCGGCCGGGGTGGCGAAGAGATCGAGGAGCTGGCCGAGCACGGCATTCCGTTCCAGGTGGTACCGGGGATTACCGCGGCCAGTGGTTGCTCCGCCTATGGCGGCATTCCGCTGACTCACCGTGACTATGCCCAGTCGGTGCGTTTCGTCACCGGGCACCTCAAGGATGGCACCAGCAACCTGCCGTGGGATGACCTGGTGGCGCCGGCCCAGACCCTGGTGTTTTACATGGGGCTGGTGGGGTTGCCGACCATCTGTGCCGAGCTGATTCGCCATGGGCGGGCGGCGAGCACGCCGGCGGCACTGGTGCAGCAGGGCACTACGCGCAATCAGCGGGTGTTCACCGGTACCTTGGCGGATTTGCCGGAGCTGGTGGCTCGGCATGAAGTGCATGCGCCGACCCTGGTGATTGTCGGGGAAGTGGTGCAGTTGCGCGACAAGCTGGCCTGGTTCGAAGGTTCGCAACACAGCTGAAATCGTTGGGGCTGCAAAGCAGCCCCAGCGATCTCAACCCTGGTAGATCCCTTTCCCCACCAACCGCTCCCGATCATGGGGCAGGTTGAAGTCCTGCAACGGCCCCTTGGGCACGATCCCGTTCGGGTTGATGGTCTTGTGGCTCATGTAGTAATGCTTCTGGATATGTTCCATATCCACCGTCCCAGCCACCCCCGGCCACTGGTACAGCTCGCGTAGCCAGTTGGACAGGTTGTGGTAGTCGCTCAACCGCCGCAGGTTGCACTTGAAGTGCCCGTGGTACACCGCATCGAAACGCACCAAGGTCGTGAACAGGCGCACATCGGCCTCGGTCAGGTACTCGCCAGCGAGGTAGCGATTGCGGCCCAGCAGCGCTTCCAGATGATCCAGCTCGTTGAATACCTCATCGAACGCCGCCTCGTAGGCATCCTGCGTGGTGGCGAAGCCTGCGCGGTACACGCCGTTGTTCACCGCCGGGTAGATGCGTTCGTTCAACGCCTCGATGGTCGGGCGCAGTGGCTCCGGGTACAGGTCCAAGGTATTGCCGGTCAGCTCGTTGAACGCGCTGTTGAAGATGCGGATGATCTCCGACGACTCGTTGTTGACGATGCGTTTCTCTTGCTTGTCCCACAGCACGGGCACGGTCACGCGGCCGGTGTAGTGCGGGTCGTCCTGGGTGTAGCGCTGGTGCAGATACTGCAGGGCATCGAGGTGGTCGCCGGTGGAGCCTTGCTGCTGGTCGAAGGTCCAGCCATGGTCCTGCATCAACCAGCTGACCACCGACACGTCGATCAGCGGCTCAAGGCCTTTGAGGGCGCGGAAGATCAGGGTGCGGTGGGCCCATGGGCAGGCCAGTGAAACGTACAGGTGATAACGGCCGGCTTCTGGCGCGGGCAGTTGATTGCGGCGCTGGGCGTTTTCCCGTTTGAAGGTGCCGTCCTTGCCGTTTTCGTACCACTGGTCATGCCAGCGACCGTCGATCAAAAGGCCCATGGTGAGCTCCTCGGAAACAAAGTTGTTTGTCGTTGGAGCCCAGTCTAGGGCAAATCGTTCGAATAACTAGCGCAAAGACCGCGCCCTTATAATCTATTTATTCGATTGGTTGCGAGCGGCCCAGTAACCACGTGCGGTGGCGAAAGCCTGTTCGCGCTCCTGGCCCAGGCCACGCAGCGCCAGGGCCATGGTCGCCACCACGGCCATTTCGCCGTAGCTGTCCTCGGCTTCGCCACGCCAGACCGCCAGTAGCTGCTCGGGCTGCAGGCTCGGTGGTTTTACATGGCGGCGTTCGCTCAGCGCCGGCCATTCCTCGTCCCAGGCTTCGCCTGCACTGGTGCCGTAGAGGTGGCTAATGACATCCGGGTTGACCTCGATCTCGCCGCCATCACCCTTGATCACTACGGCATGGTCGCCGAGCAGGCGGCTGGCTTCACGGTGCACCGCCTGGTAACCAGGGTGGAAGATGCTCTGCAGGCCGCAGCGCGCAGCCAGTGGATTCAGCACCCGCGCCAGGGAATGGATGGGCGAGCGCAGGCCCAGCGTGTTGCGCAGATCAATCATCCGCTGCAGCTGTGGCGCCCAGTCATGCAGCGGAGCGAAGGCCAGGCGATGCTGGTCGAGGGCCTGGCTGACCGCTGCCCAGTCGCGGCAAAGCGGGATCTCCAGCAGCGCCAGCAGCTGTTCGGTGTACAGGCGCCCGGCGGTATGTGCGCCGCCGCCGTGCATGAGGATGCGCACACCGTTGGCGGCCAGGCACTTGGCGCTCAGCAGGTACCAAGGCAGATGGCGCTTCTTGCCGGCGTAGGTCGGCCAGTCGATATCCACGGCGATACGCGGCACTTGCAGGTGCGCACGCAGGGCTTCGGTGAAGCCGGCGAGTTCTTCTGCGCTCTCTTCCTTGTGCCGCAGCAACATCAGGAAGGCACCGAGCTGGGTATCTTCGACCTTGCCTTCGAGCAGCAGGGTCATGGCGGCGCGGGCTTCCTCGCGGGTCAGGCCGCGGGCGCCGCGTTTGCCTTTGCCAAGGATGCGCACGAATTCGGCGAACGGGTGTTCGGCCGGTGTTTCCAGGGTCAGCGGGCGGGCGTCGGTCATATGCAATTGGTCGGCTTGGGCAGGCCCGCCAGCTTGGCGGCGAGTTTGGCGGGGGTGCCATTGAACAGGCGGTTTAGGTGCGGGCTGTTGCCTTTTTCCGTGCCCAGCTTGAGCGCGGCGTACTTGATCAGAGGGCGGGTGGCCGGCGACAGCTGGTATTCGTCGTAGAACTGGCGCAGCAGTTCGAGGATTTCCCAGTGGTCGGCGGTCAGGGCGATGCTTTCGCGCTCGGCCAGGGCTTCGGCGACGGGGCGCGACCAGTCTTGCAGGTCGACCAGGAAGCCATCCTTGTCCAGGGCGATGGCGCGATCGCCAACATTCAGCGTACTCATAGCCAGCTGTTGACCTTGTCGTAGTGCAGTGACAGCTCGACGAAGGCCTGGTAATTCACGGCCTCGGCCAGCGCGCTGCTGATGCCACGGGCCAGCAGGTCTTCGTCGAGGGCGAACAGGCGCCGTGCCAGGTTGGCAGCTTGCAGTTGGCGCTGGCTGTCACTGCCGTCGCGCAGCGCATAGACCGCATCGCCGCACAGCAGCACGCCATCGTCAGCGCCCAGCAGGCGCAGGCAGCTGTCCAGGCGCTCGTCGCCGAACGGGGAGTGGGATAACACGTGCAGGGTTGGCATCAGAGCGTCACCACTTGGTCGAAACGGGCAATCAGGGCCTGCAGGGCTGCGTTGTCCAGCACCTCCACCGGCAGCTCCAGGCCGTCGGCGGCAAGGCCACGCCGCGCCAGGCTGTGCTGGCAGGCAAACAGCTCTTCGACGCCAAACATCGGCAGCGCCTGCAGGTTGGCGGCGAGGTTCTTCTGCTCCACGGCGGCAGGTTGCTGACCGGGTGCCAACTGGAACACGCCGTCATCGAGGAACAGCATGGCCAGCGGCAGATCGAAGGCGCCGCCGGCCAGGGCGATGTCCAGTGCTTCGCGGGCAGCCGGGCCGTTCCAGGGTGCCTGGCGGCTGATGATCAACATGGATTTGGCCATTTCAGTCGCCTCCGAAACAGACCAGGCGGTCGGCATTTTGAGCGGCTTCGTGCAGCTGGCCGAGGCCAGACAACTCCCACGGCTTGGGCAGGTTGACCGCCGGGCGTTGGTAGCGGTTGGCTTCGGCGTCATCGAGCACGCCGCGGCGCAGTGCGGCGGCGATGCACACCACTGCATCGAGGCGTTTTACTTCGATGAAGGTCCGCCATTGGGCGGCGATGTCCTGTTCATCCTGGGGTGCGACCACGTTGGCCGAGGCACTGTGTACCCCGTCCTGATAGAAGAACAGCCGGGCAATCTCATGCCCGCCAGCCAGCACTGCCTCGGCGAAGCGCAAGGCGCGGCGCGAAGAGGGCGCATGGGCCGGGGAAAAAACCGCGATAGCGAATTTCATGGATAACTCGTGCAAAGGAATGCCGCCATGATAAAGCAAAAAGCCCGCGCAAGTGGGCGCGGGCTTTGTCGGCGGGGCAGGTGCGGATCAGGCGTTTTCCTTGCTTTCCGGCAGGAACCAGTTGAGCACCAGGGCGCAGATGCCCCCTGTGGCCACACCCGACTCCAGCACATTGCGGATGGCAGCAGGCATGTGCGCGAGGAACTCCGGCACCTGCGCCACGCCCAGGCCCAGTGCCAGCGACACGGCGATGATCAGCAGGGCGCGACGGTCCAGGCGAGTACTGGCCAGAATATTGATGCCCGACGCGGCCACCGCGCCGAACATGACCATGGCCGCACCACCCAGCACTGGCTCAGGCACTGCCTGAATCACCCCGGCCACGCTCGGAAACAGCCCCAGCAGCACCAGCATCACGGCAATCCAGATACCGATATGGCGGCTGGCAATGCCGGTCAGCTGAATCACACCGTTGTTCTGTGCAAAGATCGAGCTGGGGAAGGTGTTGAACAGGCCAGCCAGCAGCGAGTTGGCGCCGTTGACCAGCACCCCGCCCTTGATGCGCGACATCCACAGCGGGCCTTCGACCGGTTGGCGCGAAACCTTGCTGGTGGCGGTGACATCACCGATGGCTTCCAGCGAAGTCACCAGGTAGATCACCAGCATCGGGATGAACAACGCCCAGGAGAAGCCCAGGCCGAAATGCAGCGGCATCGGCACCTGGAACAGCGCGGCTTCGTGCATGCCGGTGAAGTCCAGGCGTCCGAGGTAACCGGCCAGGGCATAGCCGACTGCCAGGGCAATGACGATCGCGCAGCTGCGCATCCATACCACCGGGATGCGGTTGAGGATCACGATCACCGCCAGCACAGCACCCGACAGCATCAGGTTTTCGCCGTTGGCGAAGGTGCCATTGGCCATGGCGCCGAAACCGCCACCCATGCTGATAAGGCCGACCTTGATCAGGGTCAGGCCGATCATCAGCACCACGATGCCGGTCACCAGTGGGGTGATCAGGCGTTTGACGAACGGCAGGATCCGCGACACGCCCATTTCGACGAACGAGCCGGCAATCACTACGCCGAAGATCGCCGCCATCACGCTTTCCACCGGCGTACCTTGCTTGACCATCAGCGCGCCGCCGGCAATCAGTGGCCCAACGAAGTTGAAACTGGTGCCCTGCACGATCAGCAGCCCGGCACCGAACGGGCCGAAGCGCTTGCACTGGACGAAAGTGGCGATACCGGAGATCACCAGCGACATGGAGACGATGAGGTTGGTATCGCGAGCCGAAACACCCAGCGCCTGGCAGATCAGCAGGCCAGGGGTCACGATCGGCACGATGATCGCCAGCAGATGTTGCAGGGCTGCCAGCAGGCCGATCAACAGCCGTGGCTTGTCCTCAAGGCCAAGTACCAGTTCGTTTGCAGGCGCCGCCGCGCCTGGGCTGTGTTCGTGTGAGCTCATCAGTGAAGCTGCCCCGGAAGAAAAAAGGAGCGCATTCTACGGGCAGAAGTGCGATTGCGGTAGGGGAATGCACGATGGCGGCATGATCGCCGACCATTAGCTGGATTTCTTGACTTTTAAGTCAGCGTGCAAGCCCGCAACATTTCCAGCGCCCAAAGAAAAGCCCGCCGAAGCGGGCTTTCCCAAGCAGCAATCAATCAGTCATCACGACCCATGATGCCAAACAGCTGCAGCAAGCTGATGAAAAGGTTGTAGATCGACACATACAGGCTGATGGTCGCCATGATGTAGTTCCGCTCACCGCCATGAATGATCGCGCTGGTCTGGAACAGAATGCAGACCGACGAGAACAGCACGAAGCCGGCACTGATTGCAAGTTGCAGGCCGCTGATCTGGAAGAAGAAGCTCGCGACCACGGCACCTAGCAGTACAAAGAAACCAGCGGTAATGAAACCGCTGAGGAAGCTCATGTCCTTGCGGGTGATCAGTACGTAGGCCGACAGGCCACCAAACACCAGCGCAGTCATGGCAAACGCCGAGCTGACCACTTCAGCGCCACCGGCCATGCCCAGGTACCGGTTGAGGATCGGGCCGAGAATGAAGCCCATGAAGCCGGTGAGGGCGAAGGTGGAAACCAGGCCCCAGACCGAATCACGCAGTTTGGCAGTGAGGAAGAACAGCCCGTAGAAGCCTATGAGCACGACGAACACATTCGGGTAACCGACGCGCATCTGCTGGGCAACGAAGGCCATGACACCGCTGAAGGCGAGGGTGAGTGCCAGCAGGCTGTAGGTGTTGCGCAGGACCTTGCTGACCTCCTGCTGCTCGGCTTGCTGGCCGTGGTGTACGGCATAATCCTGTTCGCGCATGGCGACACTCCTTATGAATCCATGGTTTTGGACGTTCAGATGCAAGCAGTCTAACAGACGCTCCGCAAGCCGCGACACAGAGAGTTTGACAGCTTGTTTCATTACGGTATTATGGCGGCCGCAAAACGAGCTGGAAGCGTGGCCGAGTGGTTTAAGGCAACGGTCTTGAAAACCGTCGATGGGCAACTATCCTAGAGTTCTTATCTCAGGTAGTCCCCAGATGCACACTTCAGGATACCCTCAGAATTGCATCGGGGAATTGGCAGAGTGGTTGAATGCACCGGTCTTGAAAACCGGCGAACGTGAGAGCGTTCCCAGGGTTCGAATCCCTGGTTCCCCGCCAAACACAAGCGAATCAAGGGCAAGAGAGATCTGAGCCCTTTTTTTGTGCCTATTTTTACCCTTCCTCCCTTGGCGCAAGCGTCCCTTGTCCAAGCATGCACGTGAGTTAACTGCTCTCGGATGCACACTAATGCATACCTCTGACCCCGAGAGTCCTATCAGAATCCCAACTGCACACTTGCTATCCGCCCGAACTGATAGAAAAGACGCATAGCAGTGCTTAGGGGGATCCTGCTAAGTGTGAAATTCCAATCCTCAGTGCGACCCTGGATCCCTCTGAACCTATGAAAACCTTGGGCAGCGTCATCCAACAAGCTGCCCAATCCAGCATGTTTTGACTTCGGATTTTTTCTAAGCAGGTCAGTCACGACACGAAGTCGGGTCGAAATCTACTCAATACTCGGGCTCGACATTCGTCCTAGGCTCTGTACGAAAAGAGATGTCGCAAACACCGCATGGAGCAAGCC
>NZ_BCBG01000051.1:0-35644 GCF_001320485.1 Pseudomonas sp. NBRC 111130 | reverse complement strand
GCCTTCAAACACTTGGCTCGCTGCGATCTCTCGTAGCGGGAGGCGAATAATACAGCGTTTAAAACCGCTGTCAACCTTCATCTCAACCGCCATCGATCATTCGACCGAAGCGCCTCCAACCTCACCTCAACCACCTAACTCATTGAATTTCAAGGAGTTTGTCGTTCCGATGTCGCTGGAAGTGGGGCGCATTATAAGGGGATTCGAAACCCCGTCAACCTTTAATTTCAAGAAACTTTAATATCGCTGAAAAGCAAAGCGGGGAGGCCTGTCGGCCTCCCCGCTTAACATCATCCCTTACAAGCTAGGGAAGGCAAACTGCGACGCCTCATGGCTGGCGCGCTGCGGCCAACGCTGGGTGATCGCCTTGCGACGGGTATAGAAGCGCACACCGTCCGGGCCATAGGCATGCAGGTCACCAAACAGCGAGCGCTTCCAGCCACCGAAGCTGTGATAGGCAACCGGCACCGGCAGCGGTACGTTGACCCCGACCATGCCCACTTCGATTTCGTCGCAGAACAGGCGCGCCGCTTCACCGTCACGGGTGAAGATGCAGGTACCGTTGCCGTATTCGTGATCGTTGATCAGCTGCATGGCCTGCTCGAGGCTGTTCACGCGCACCACGCACAGCACCGGGCCGAAGATCTCTTCCTTATAGATGCGCATCTGCGGTGTCACGTTGTCGAACAGCGTGCCGCCAACGAAATAGCCATCTTCATTACCTGCCACGCGCAAGCCTCGGCCATCCACCACCAACCTGGCGCCAGCGGCAACGCCATCGTCGATATAACCGACAACCTTGTCACGGGCTGCAGCGGTCACCAGCGGGCCCATGTCCAGGCCACAGGAAGTGCCAGCACCAATCTTCAGCGCCTTGATCTGCGGCTCCAGCTTGGCGATCAGTGCATCGGCAACCTGATCACCCACGCACACTGCCACCGAAATAGCCATGCAGCGCTCGCCGCACGAACCGTAGGCAGCGCCCATCAGCGCGCTGACTGCGTTGTCCAGGTCGGCATCGGGCATCAACACCGCGTGGTTCTTCGCACCGCCCAGGGCCTGTACGCGCTTGCCACGCTTGGTGCCTTCGGCATAGATGTATTCGGCGATCGGAGTCGAACCGACGAAACTCAGCGCTTTCACTTCCGGCGCTTCGATCAGTGCATCGACCGCTTCCTTGTCACCATGCACCACATTGAGAATGCCCTTGGGCAGGCCAGCCTCCAGCAGCAACTGAGCGATGAACAGGGTCGAGCTCGGGTCACGCTCGGATGGTTTGAGAATGAAGGCGTTACCGCAGGCAATGGCCAGTGGGTACATCCACAGCGGCACCATGGCCGGGAAGTTGAATGGCGTGATGCCAGCGACCACACCCAGTGGCTGGAAGTCGGACCAGGCATCGATGTTCGGGCCGACGTTGCGGCTGTACTCGCCTTTCAGCACTTCCGGTGCAGCACAGGCGAACTCGACGTTCTCGATGCCACGCTTCAGTTCGCCGGCCGCATCCTCCAGGGTCTTGCCGTGCTCTTCGCTGATCATCTGCGAGATGCGGGCTTCGTTTTGCTCCAGCAGTTGCTTGAAGCGGAACATCACCTGGGCGCGCTTGGCCGGTGGGGTGTTGCGCCAGGCGGGGAAGGAAGCCTTGGCCGACTCAATGGCTTCCTGCACGGTCGCGCGACTAGCCAGTTCGACCTTGCGCACCGCCTGACCGGTAGACGGGTTGAAGACATCGGCGGTGCGCTCACCTTTGGTAACCAGCTCGCCGTGAATCAGGTGCTGAACAATGCTCATGCAAAACTCCAGGTAAAGAAGGTTGAGGCAGGCGCGTGATGGTTCACGCGCCCTACGTCAAAAGCGGAAAGATCAGTCGATCTGGTTCAGGGTTTCGCCGACCGCGTCGAACAGGCGGTCCAGTTCCTGCGGCTGGGTATTGAAGGTTGGGCCGAACTGCAGGGTGTCGCCACCGAAGCGCACATAGAAGCCGGCTTGCCACAGCTTCATGGCGGCTTCGTACGGACGCACGATGGCATCGCCATCGCGGGCGGCGATCTGGATCGCGCCGGCCAGGCCGTAGTTACGGATGTCGACGATGTTCTTGGTGCCCTTCACGCCATGCAGCAGCTTCTCGAAGTGCGGCGCCAGCTCGGCAGCCGACTGCACCAGGCTCTCCTTCTGCAGCAGATCGAGCGCGGCGAGACCGGCGGCGCAGGCTACCGGGTGCGCCGAGTAGGTGTAGCCGTGGGGGAATTCCACTGCATATTCCGGCGTCGGCTGGTTCATGAAGGTCTGGTAGATCTCACGCGTGGCGATGACCGCCCCCATGGGGATGGCACCGTTGGTGACCTGTTTGGCGATGCACATCAGGTCAGGGGTGACACCAAAGGCCTCGGAGCCGGTCATGGCGCCCATGCGGCCAAAGCCTGTGATCACTTCGTCGAAGATCAGCAGGATGTTGTGCTGGGAGCAGATTTCACGCAGGCGCTTCAGGTAACCCTTCGGCGGCGGCAGCACGCCAGCGGAACCTGCCAAAGGCTCGACGATCACCGCTGCGATGTTCGAGGCATCGTGCAGCTCGATCAGCTTGAGCATTTCATCTGCCAGGGCGATACCGCCCTCTTCCGGCAGGCCTTTGGAGAAGGCGTTGACTGGCAGCACGGTATGGGGCAGGTGGTCGACGTCCAGCAACTGGCCGAACATCTTGCGGTTACCGTTGACGCCACCCAGGCTGGTGCCGGCAATGTTCACCCCGTGATAACCACGGGCACGGCCGATGATCTTGGTCTTGGTGGCCTGGCCTTTCAGGCGCCAGTAGGCACGCACCATCTTCAGCGCAGTGTCGCAGCACTCGGAGCCGGAATTGGTATAGAAGACGTGGTTCAAGTCGCCCGGGGTCAGCTCGGCGATCTTCTCGGCCAGCTGGAAGGACAGCGGGTGGCCGAACTGGAACGCCGGGGAATAATCGAGGGTACCGACCTGGCGTGCGACCGCTTCGGTGATTTCCTTGCGGGTATGCCCGGCGCCACAGGTCCACAGGCCAGACAGGGCGTCGAAGACCTTGCGCCCCTTGTCATCGACCAGGTAGTTGCCTTGGGCCGCCACGATCAGGCGCGGGTCGCGCTGGAAGTTACGGTTGGCGGTGTAGGGCATCCAGTGGGCATCCAGCTTCAGCTGGCTGGCGATCCCCGCGGTTGCGGTTTCAGGCATGTTCATCGGCGGTTCCTCGGAAGACGATTAGGCAACGATGGATGTTGTTGCAGCTAAATTCGCACGCGGATAAAGTCTGAAAAAGCCTACATTTCTAATCTTCAGGTAGCGCAAGACTAAACATATGAGCAGACGACCCGACCCTCTCGCACAAGTGAGCGATTTCGACATCCGCCTGCTGAAAATCTACCGAAGCGTGGTTGAATGTGGCGGTTTCTCGGCTGCGGAGAACGTGCTGGGGATTGGCCGTTCAGCCATCAGCCAGCAAATGAACGATCTCGAACAGCGCCTGGGTCTGCGCTTGTGCCAGCGTGGTCGTGCCGGTTTCTCGCTGACCGAGGAAGGCCGCGAGGTCTATCACTCGGCATTGCAGTTGCTCAGTGCACTGGAAACTTTCCGTACCGAGGTCAACGGCCTGCACCAGCACTTGCGCGGTGAGCTGAACATCGGCCTTACCGACAACCTGGTCACCCTGCCGCATATGCGCATCACCCATGCCTTGGCCGAACTGAAGGACCGCGGCCCGGATGTGCGCATCCAGATCCGCATGATCGCCCCCAGCCAGGTGGAGCAAGGGGTACTGGACGGCAGCCTGCACGTCGGTGTGGTCCCCCAGACCAGCCCTCTGTCCGGCCTGGAATACCAACCGCTGTACAGCGAACGGTCACAACTGTACTGCGCAGTTGGCCACCCGTTATTCTACGCCGACAACCAGCAGATCGACGATGACCGCCTCAACAGCCAGGAAGCGATCGCGCCAACCTTCCGCCTGCCTGCGGAAATCCAGGCGCACTACCAGGCGCTCAACTGCACTGCCAGTGCCTCGGACCGCGAAGGCATGGCGTTCCTGATCCTCACCGGCCGCTATATTGGCTACCTGCCCGACCACTACGCCACGTTCTGGGTCCAACAAGGCCGCCTGCGTGCACTGAAGCCTGCGCAACGCTTCTATGACCTGAGCCTGAGCTGGGTGACGCGCAAAGGGAGGCGACCGAACCTGGTACTGGAAAGCTTCCTGGAAAGCCTGGCTGCGACACGTTGATGCCAGCTTCTGACGCTAAGGCTTGTCACGCCAGCACAGGCAGGTAATCTTGTCCGACATTCGTTGCCACAGACCTGTCCGGAATCGTCCATGAGCCTAGAAGTCCCTGCGCATCGCCTCGCCGCCTCTGGCAAGCCCGCCGGCCGCATCCGCCAGAAGAACGAACAGGCCATCATCCAGGCCGCCGAAGACGAATTCGCCCGCCATGGGTTCAAAGGCACCAGCATGAACACCATCGCGCTGAAAGCCGGCTTGCCCAAGGCCAACCTGCATTACTACTTCACCAACAAGCTCGGCCTCTACATCGCCGTGCTGAGCAACATCATCGAGCTGTGGGACAGCACCTTCAATGCCCTGAGCGTCGATGACGACCCAGGCGAAGCGCTGAGCCAATACATCCGCACCAAGATGGAGTTCTCCCGGCGCAACCCGCAGGCCTCGCGCATCTTCGCGATGGAGGTGATCAGCGGCGGCACCTGCCTGACCGAGTATTTCAGCGCCGACTACCGCGAATGGTTCCGCGGGCGGGCCGCCGTGTTCCAGGCCTGGATGGACGCCGGCAAGATGGACCCGGTCGACCCGGTGCATCTGATCTTCCTGCTCTGGGGCAGCACCCAGCACTATGCCGACTTCGCCACCCAGATCTGCCAGGTTACCGGCCGCAGCCGCCTGACCAAGCAAGACATGGAAGATGCCAGCAACAACCTTATCCACATCATTCTCAAGGGGTGCGGCATAAAGCCGAGTGCCTGACGTTCATCTATGCCTTCTACCCTGCTCGACCTCTGCGAATTTCGCGAGGAAATCCGCAAGAGCCGCTTCATCACCCTGGCCAGCCCGATCAACAGTGCCGCCGAGGCGATGAGCTTCATCGAGCGTCACAGTGACTTGGCCGCCACCCACAACTGCTGGGCATGGAAAATCGGCGGGCAATACCGCAGCAATGACGATGGCGAACCGGGCGGCACTGCCGGAAGGCCGATCCTGGCGGCCATCGAAGCACAGGACTGCGACCAGGTGGTGGTGCTGGTGATTCGCTGGTACGGCGGTATTCAGCTGGGCACCGGCGGGCTGGCGCGTGCCTACGGCGGTGGCGCCAACAAGTGCCTGCAGCAAGCCCCCAAGCGCCTGCTGGTCCAGCGCAGCGAGTACACCTGCAGTTGTACCTTCAGCGAACTGGCCCTGGTGAAACTGCGCCTGGCAGAAGTGGATGGCCTGGTGCTCGACGAGCAATTCACCGCCAATGGCGTCGACCTGCATATCGCTGTGGGCGAAGCGTACCTGGCCATATTGCAACAGCAACTGGCGGACCTGAGCCGGGGCCGGATTCTCCTCGAGACACACTGAGGTTTGCCCACATCTACTGTGGGCCGGCCTGTGGATAAGCTTGGGGCACTCCGCTACAGGCCAAGCGCTGCAAGGCCTCAAGGCCATTGATCATATTTTGATCACTGTTTGATGACAGCAGTAAACGACTGAGTCTTCAGAAGTTATCCCCAATGTGTCTGGCAGATTGCACAACCCCGGTCGTGGCGCTTGCACACATTTACTGTGGACGAGCCTGTGGATAACCCGTTAGCCAACAAGCCAGGCACCCGCCCGCTCAAGGCCAGACAAACTTGTACATTTTTTAGCCAATCGTGAAGCAGGCGAGGCATACGTCCGAACTCTGAAGTATGCTGAATTCCTTTTCCTACACCGATAAAGGAATGTTCCTATGGCATCCTCCAGAACTGCCCTCATCATCGGCGCTTCCCGCGGTCTCGGCCTGGGCCTGGTACAACGCCTGCACGAAGACGGCTGGAACATTGTTGCAACCGTGCGTAACCCTCAACAGCCAGGCGCCCTGGCCGATGTTCCCGGCGTGCGCATCGAGCAACTGGAAATGAACGACACCACCCAGCTCGATGGCCTCCAGCAACGCCTGCAAGGCCAGATGTTCGACCTGGTCTTCGTCAACGCCGGGGTAATGGGCCCCCTGCCGCAAGACGTGGAGACCGTAAACGCTCAGGCCATTGGCGATCTGTTCATGACCAACGCCGTGGCCCCGATCCGCGTCGCCCGGCGCCTGGCAGGCCAGGTACGCGAAGGCAGCGGTGTGCTCGCGTTCATGAGCTCGATCCTCGGCAGCGTGACCATCCCCGACGGTGGCGAGATCTGCCTGTACAAGGCCAGCAAGGCCGCGCTCAATTCGATGATCAACAGTTTCGTGGTCGATCTGCAGCGCCCCGACCTGTGCGTACTGGCCATGCATCCGGGCTGGGTGAAGACCGACATGGGCGGCGAAAACGCCGAGATCGACGTGCGCACCAGCACCCGTGGCATGCTCGAACAGATCAAGGCGCAAAGCGGACACGGTGGCCTGCGCTTCATCAACTACAAAGGCGAATCACTCACCTGGTGAGGTGAATACCGACCGGCCGGGCGCAATGCCCGGCCAGGCCCTGTAGAATGGCGGCAACCGTACCTGATTCGAGACTCCCTCCTTATGTATGACTGGCTGAATGCCCTGCCCAAGGCAGAACTGCACCTGCACCTTGAAGGCTCGCTGGAACCCGAGCTGTTGTTCGCCCTGGCCGAGCGCAACAAGATCGCCTTGCCCTGGAACGACGTGGAAACCCTTCGTGGCGCCTATGCGTTCAATAACCTCCAAGAGTTTCTCGACCTGTATTACCAAGGCGCAGACGTGCTGCGCACCGAACAGGACTTCTACGACCTGACCTGGGCTTACCTGCAACGCTGCAAGGCGCAGAATGTGGTCCATACCGAACCGTTCTTCGATCCGCAGACCCACACCGACCGTGGCATCCCATTCGAGGTCGTGCTCAACGGCATCAACCAGGCGTTGAAAGACGGTCGCGAACAACTGGGTATCAGCAGCGGCCTGATTTTGAGCTTCCTGCGCCACCTGAGCGAAGACGAAGCGCAAAAAACCCTCGACCAAGCGCTGCCCTTCCGCGACGCGTTCATCGCCGTCGGCCTGGACAGTTCGGAAATGGGCCACCCACCCAGCAAGTTCCAGCGGGTGTTCGACCGCGCCCGCAGCGAAGGCTTCGTGGCCGTGGCCCACGCCGGTGAGGAAGGCCCACCCGAGTACATCTGGGAAGCCCTCGACCTGCTGAAGATCAAGCGTATCGACCACGGTGTGCGCGCCATCGAAGACGAACGCCTGATGCAACGCATCATCGACGAGCAGATCCCGCTCACCGTCTGCCCGTTGTCGAACACCAAGCTCTGCGTGTTCGACCACATGAGCCAGCACAACATCCTCGACATGCTGGAACGAGGCGTGAAGGTGACAGTGAACTCGGACGACCCGGCCTACTTTGGCGGTTATGTCACCGAAAACTACCACGCCCTGCACACCCACCTGGGCATGACCGAAGACCAGGCCCGCCGACTGGCACAAAACAGCCTGGATGCTCGCCTGGTCTGAAGCCGTCAACCGACCTGCAAGGTGGTCACGCGGGCTATACGGTTGATCTGCTGCACACCTTCGGCAGAAATCTGCAGTACCCGCGTGCCCTCAGGTTCGCGTATCCAGCCAGACTGCAGAAACAGTTTGAGCAACGCCTGACCAAGGCTACCGCCCAAGTGTGGCCCTTGGTCGGTCCATTCATTGCAGTGGCAGATCACACAGTGCCGCCGCGATGCCAGCGCATCGATGTAGACGCCCATGGCAGCCAGCTGCGTTCGCCCCTCCTCACTGACCATCAGTTCCCGCTCGCTGCCCTCCAGCCAGCCCGCCACCACCAGCCGGTGATACAACTCACCCGCCAGCTCGCCGCCCAGGTGTTCGCCACAGCGACGTGCCCTGCGCATCGACATCGGCAGCTGCAGCACCCCCGTGCGCGGCCCCTTTGTCGACGCCAGCTGGACGCTGGCCAGCGCTTCGACAGCAACGCCCACCTGAGGTGTGGCGAGCCTGAAGTAGCGCTTGCGCCCACGCGCCTCAAGCCTGAGCAGGCCGGCCGAAGACAGCAACGAAAGGTGGGCACAGGCCGACGACGCGCTCAGGCCGGCCATCATCGCCAGTTCATCTGTCGGCCGCGGTGTGCCATCGATTAGCGCCCACAACATCGCGCTACGCTTGGGGTCGGCCATCAGGCCGGCAATCTGACTGATACTACTGACTGCATTCATGTCCCTGTATCTCCCCGCATGATCACGTCCGGTTTCAGAGGCCAGCATTGGTTACGCTGGTCGCCTCTCAAGCAAACTGCCAAGGGCCAGTATAAGCCGCGCCCGTGCCGCTCCCCGCAGGCCCGCGCATGCTCAAGCGGGCTCATTCAGCGTTGGGTGGGGCCACCCTTTCGCGCGCCAGAATCGGCCCAACCTGGAAGAGAAAGGAAAATAAAGGGCATGAGGAAGGATGGCCCAGAGTGAGTAGCGACTCTGCTGACAGCGCACTTCCTCAAGTAGCGCAAATCAAATCGAAGCTTCCACATCAATCCAGGCATATCCGCTGGAAACGTCGCACAGGCCATAGCGAACGGCGCCCGGACCGCCAGTCAGGACACTCACCCTAGCCATGGCGCCAGCAGACTGCGGCGCTACACTTGATCCGCTCTCCCCCAATCGGAGGTATGCCACGATGAAGATTGTCGTCAGTGCGTCGAATCGCAACCCCAACTGCCCCTGGCAGGTAAGACTCGACCAGCATGTGGTGAGTTTTCGCAGCGAGGCAGAAGCACGTGCCTTCGTCGCCACCCTGCAAACCCGCCTGCAGGCACCTCACCCGCTCATGCTGGACGCGTGGCCTGCAAACGCCGGGTCAACAGCGCGACACTGACCACGAGTGCCCCGCACAGGCTGATCACCAACGTCATCGGCACGGCACTGCCATCATGCAGCACGCCGACCAGCGAGGCCGCACCGGCCGCGACGCTGAATTGCAGGCAGCCCATCAGTGCCGAAGCACTGCCTGCCCGTGCGCCCTGGCCACTCATGGCGCAGGCCGACGCATTGGGGATGATGCACCCCAGGCTGGCAATGCAGACGAACAGCGGTACCAGCAATGGCCACAACTGCGCCGGGCGCAAGGCTGCCACGCCAAGCAATACCAGGCCTGCTGCCAAGTACAGCCAGACCGCCCGCACCAACAGGAATGCCGGGCCTCGCTTGGCCAGCAAGCGCGCGTTGACCTGGGCGACCAGAATGAAGCCGGCCGCGTTGGTACCGAACAGCCAGCCATAATGCTCTGCGGGTACGCCATAGAGCTTGATGAATACGAACGGTGAACCGGCGATGTAGGCAAACATCCCGGCAATGGCGATACCGCCGGTCAAGGCATGGCCGATGAACACCCGGTCAGTCAATAACCGCAGGTACTGACGCAATGCTCCCGATAGCGGCTGGCGCGGCATGCTGGCCGGCAGGCTTTCCGGCAGGCCCAGGCTTACCGCCAGCAGGCTGGCCGCGCTGAACAGGCTCAGCGCCAGGAATATCGACTGCCAACCGGCCAGGTTCACCAGGACCCCGCCCAGCATCGGCGCAAGGATGGGGGCCAGGCCCATCACCAGCATCAACTGCGAGAACACCTTGGCCGACGCCACCGGGTCGCACTTGTCGCTGACGATGGCCCGCGACAGGACCATGCCAGCGCAGCCGCCCAGCGCCTGGACAAAGCGTGCAACGATCAAGGTGTCGAGGTTGGGGGCGTAAGCACAGGCCAGTGAGGCCAGGGTGAACAGCGCCACCCCGAACAACAGCGGCTTGCGCCGGCCGAAGCGGTCCGCCACCGGCCCGTAGGCGAGCTGGCCGATCGACAGGCCGAGGAAATAGGCCGCCAGGGTGGCCTGTACATGTTTTTCGTCGGTGGCGAACGCCTGCGCCATGGCCGGGAAGGCGGGCAGGTAGAAGTCGATCGCCAAGGGCCCGAACGCACTCAGTGCGCCCAGGATCAGCACCATTCGCAGGTTCATCAGGAATCCATAGCAGGCTAAGCAAGCTGCCAAGTCTACCTGCAGTGGCCACCCTCAGCATGAAAACATTTGCAACAAAACAGGGCCGCAGTGCGGCACCTCGGTTCAGGCCACTTCAGCTTGGTAGCCTTCCTCTCGAATAGCCGCCAATACTTGCTCCGCGCCCAGCGAGCTTTGCACCCGCACTTGCTGGCCAGGCAGATCGACTTCCACGGTAGCCTGCGCATCCTTTTCCTGTACTGCACGAGTCACGGCTTTCACGCAATGGCCACAGGTCATGCCTTGAACATTGAACACTTGCATGGGGACTACCTCCTTCAGGGTTTTCCCCAGTTTCAAGCTTGCCATCGGGGCAAGGTCAAGTTCTGCGTGAAACGGCCGGGCTGGAAATCCGCGCGGACCTCGGCCAAGCTGCGCCTTTGATGATTGTGCAAGCAGGAGATTCTTCATGTTCAGGACAGCAGTGGGCGTTGTCGGGCTGTTGGCCGCACTGATGGCGGTGCCGCCGGCCAGCGCCGAGGGCAACTCGGACTACAGCGTGCTGATCATTTCCCGGGAACGCCTGGAAGTGGCCACCAGCTGCGAAATCGGCGTGTATCTCAACGATCAGCTCTCCGGGCGGGTCTTCCAGGAGCAGTCAACGTCCTTCAACCTGCCGCCCGGCCCGATTGATGTTCGCCTGCGCCTGTTGCCCGGGCAGATGCCGGGGTGTGCCCCGGGTATCGAGGACCAACGCAGCACGCGGCTCAACCTGCAAGCAGGCCAGATCAGCAAGTACCGCATCGCCATGGGCCCACAGGGTCTTGAACTGAAGCGAGCCGGCCTGGGCTATTGACCTTCCCCGCGTGGCAAGGTTGATGCTGACGCTCTAGCCCTGCCAAGGAGGAGAGCCATGCCCGCATCCAACACTTTCAACCTGCCGATTTCCGGCATGACCTGCGCCAGCTGTGCGGGCCGTGTCGAGCGCGCCCTGCGAAAGGTCAGCGGCGCCGATCAGGTCAGCGTCAACCTCGCCACTGAACAGGCCAGGGTCCAGGCCCCGGCAGGTAGCCTGCCAGCCTTGGTTGAAGCCGTGCGCGGCGCCGGCTATGGCGTGCCGACCCGGACCGTGGAGCTGCAGATCGGCGGCATGACCTGTGCCAGCTGCGTCGGCCGCGTGGAGCGCGCCCTCGGCAAATTGCCGGAGGTTGAACAGGTCAGCGTCAACCTGGCCAGCGAGCGTGCCCACCTTGAAGTGCTGCAGGCGCTCGATGACGCGCTGCTGATTGCCGCTGTCGAAAAAGCCGGTTACAGCGCCAGCCTGCCGCAAGCGGCCAAGGATGATCAGCAGGATGCCCAACGACGCCTGCGCAATGAACGCCTGGCTGTCGCTGCCGCGCTGTTGCTGGCCCTGCCATTGGTGCTGCCGATGCTGGTGCAGCCCTTCGGCCTGCACTGGATGCTGCCCGCCTGGGCGCAGTTCGCGCTGGCCACCCCGGTGCAGTTCATTCTCGGTGCACGCTTCTACAAAGCCGCCTACAAAGCCGTGCGTGCTGGAGCAGGCAACATGGACCTGCTGGTCGCCCTGGGCACCAGCGCGGGTTATGGCCTGAGCCTGTACCAATGGGCCAAGGCCCCGGCCGGAATGGCCCCGCACCTTTACTTCGAAGCTTCGGCGGTAGTCATCGCCCTGGTGCTGCTGGGCAAGTACCTCGAAAGCCGGGCCAAGCGCCAGACGGCCAGTGCCATTCGCGCCCTCGAAGCCCTGCGCCCGGAGCGGGCCGTGCGCGTCATCGACGGCCGCGAAGAAGACGTGGCAATCGCCCAACTGCGCCTCGGCGACCTGGTTCTGGTCAAACCTGGCGAACGCTTCCCGGTCGACGGTGCGGTGGAGGAAGGCAGCAGCCACGCCGACGAAGCATTGATCAGCGGTGAGAGCCTGCCGGTCCCCAAGCAACCTGGCGACAGCGTCACCGGCGGTGCCATCAACGGCGAAGGCCGGTTGCTGGTGCGGACCCAGGCGCTGGGCACGGAAACCGTGCTGGCCCGGATCATCCGCCTGGTCGAAGACGCACAGGCCGCCAAGGCGCCGATCCAGAAGCTGGTCGACCGGGTCAGCCAAGTGTTCGTGCCTGCCGTGCTGGTGCTGGCACTGCTTACCTTGACTGGCTGGTGGCTGGCCGGTGCACCGCTGGAGACCGCGCTGATCAATGCGGTCGCCGTACTGGTGATCGCCTGCCCGTGCGCCCTGGGCCTGGCCACACCGGCAGCGATCATGGCCGGCACCGGTGTCGCCGCCCGCCATGGCATCCTGATCAAGGACGCCGAAGCCCTGGAGCGTGCCCATGCGGTCAATCGCGTGGTGTTCGACAAGACCGGCACCCTCACTTCCGGCAGCCCGCGCATAGTCCACAGCCAGGCGCTGGTCGCTGACGGCGCCGACCTGCATCGCCTCGCCGGCGCCCTGCAGCGCGGTAGCGAACACCCGCTGGCCAAGGCCGTGCTGGATGCCTGCGCCGAGCAAGGCCTTGAGGTCCCCGCCGTGACTGACAGCCAGTCACTCACCGGCCGCGGCATCGCTGGCCGCGTGGAAGGCCGCGAACTGGCGTTGGGCAACCGTCGCCTGCTTGACGAAAGCAACCTG
Organism: Pseudomonas sp. NBRC 111130; assembly: GCF_001320485.1. Classification (NCBI taxonomy): domain Bacteria; kingdom Pseudomonadati; phylum Pseudomonadota; class Gammaproteobacteria; order Pseudomonadales; family Pseudomonadaceae; genus Pseudomonas; species Pseudomonas sp. NBRC 111130. The sequence continues at coordinate 22,851 of NZ_BCBG01000051.1, read as the reverse complement.
CAACCCGGCGAGCTGGCCGCCAAGGCTCAAGCCTGGGAGGCCGAAGGCCGCACCCTGTCGTGGCTCATCGAGCGGGGTGCAGCAGCTCGCGTGCTCGGCCTGTTCGCCTTTGGCGATAGCCTCAAACCGGGTGCCGAGCAGGCCATCGCTGCCCTGCACGCCCGCCACATCAGCAGCCACCTGCTGACCGGCGACAACCGCGGCAGCGCCAAGGTGGTGGCCGATGCCCTTGGCATCGACGACGTGCATGCCGAAGTGCTGCCGGCCGACAAGGCCGCCACCGTGGCCGCCCTGAAAAAAAACGGTGTGGTGGCGATGGTCGGCGACGGCATCAACGATGCCCCGGCCCTGGCCGCTGCCGATATCGGCATCGCCATGGGCGGTGGCACTGACGTGGCCATGCAGGCTGCCGGCATTACCCTGATGCGCGGTGACCCACGGCTGGTGCCCGCCGCGCTGGAGATCAGCCGCAAGACCTATGCAAAAATCCGTCAGAATCTGTTCTGGGCCTTCATCTACAACCTGATCGGCATTCCCCTGGCCGCGCTTGGCTATCTCAACCCGGTACTGGCCGGCGCCGCCATGGCGCTATCCAGCGTCAGCGTGGTCAGCAATGCCCTGTGGTTGAAGACCTGGAAACCCACCAGCACCTCGCAGGAGGCCCGATGAACATTGGCCAGGCAGCCCGCCGCAGCGGGCTCAGCACCAAGATGATCCGCTATTACGAATCCATCGGCCTGCTCAAGCCGGCCACCCGCAGCGACAGCGGCTACCGCTTGTACCAGGCCGAAGACTTGCACAGCCTGGCCTTCATCAAGCGCTCCCGTGACCTCGGGTTTTCCCTGGAAGAAGTAGGCAAGCTGCTGACCTTGTGGCAGGACCGCGGCCGTGCCAGCGCCGACGTCAAGGCGCTGGCCATGCAGCACATCGATGAGCTGAACCGGCGCATCGAAGAGCTGGTGAGCCTGCGTGACACCCTGGGCGATCTGGTTGCCCACTGCCATGGGGATGACCGCCCGGACTGCCCGATTCTGAAGGACCTGGCCAATGGCGCAGGATGCTGCCAATGAAAGCATGCAGCGCGCTGAGATCGGCACGCCGCACACCTTTGGTATGCCATATTAGCCCAAAGCCGACCGAATAGTCGCCAAATGCGACTTCGCCCAATAAATACGGGCACTTTCACTAAAAATTCCCCGGACCCTGCCGATGCACTGGCTACCTGCCTCGCGTGCAAAAAAACAAACCCCGGGAGCGTCGATGAACATCAAACAGAAACTGACATGGGCCTTCGCGATCATCGCGGGCTTGCCCATCGTCCTCGTAGCCACCTTGGTGGTCATCAACCTGCGCGGCGAAGCGCGTGACGGTTTCCTCGACAGCAGCAGCCGGGAAATCCGCCAGGTCAGCAACGCGATGAACATCTTCTTCCAGGGCATCGACCAGAACGTCGCCTACCTGGCCTCGCAACCGATGGTGGCGTCCACGGGCAACAACCTGAACAAGTTCATGAGCGCCAATCCGTCCTACGAATTGGGCGATCAGGACAAGCAGCTGCTGGAATTTTTCACCCGCCTGGCAGAGTCCCACCCAGGCTATGCCTACATTTCCTACGGCGTGAGTGATGGTGGCTACGTTGGCTGGCCCGCCGGGCAGAAGTTCGTCAACTATGACCCGCGCCCACGCCCGTGGTACCAGTTGGCCATGGCCAACCCCGGTAAGACCGTACGCACCGGCGCCTATTACTGGGCTGCCGACGATGCCGTGCTGATCAGCACCGTGCGCACCGTGGCCAACCAGCTCGGCAACGCCGGGGGCGTGGTCAACATCGATGTGTCGCTCAAAGGCCTTACCGAGATCGTCAAGCAGATCAAGCTGGGCGAAAGCGGCTACCTGATGCTGGTGGAAAACAACGGCAACGTGATGGTCGACCCACGCGATGCCAGCCACAACTTCAAGCAGCTGGCGAGCTTCGGTGATGGCTACGCCGAACTGGCCAAGGCCGGCAAGGGCTTGGTCGAGGTCCAGATCAATGGCGAGCGCTACATGGCCAACGTCTACCCTGACGAGAAGCTGGGCTGGACCTTCATCGGCCTCATCCAGCAAAGCGAAGTGATGCAGACCACCACTCGCCTGACCTGGCTGATCGGCGTGATCGCACTGGTGTTGGCGGCCCTGTTCGCCGTGGTCGGCGCAGCCTTTGCCAAACTCATCGTGCGCCCGATCAACAGCGTCACCAGCGGCCTTGAAGACATTGCCCAGGGCGAAGGCGACCTGACCCGCAACCTCGACGTGCGCGGGCGCGACGAAACCGCGCAACTGGCCAACTGGTTCAACCAGTTCCTGGGCGCCATCCGCAGCCTCATCCAGCATATCGGCTCGGCCGCCAGCAAGATCCTCAGCACCTCCAGCAGCTCCACCCGGGTTTCCAGCGACATGGCCGAGGCTGCCGGGCGCCAGCGAGAAGCGGTGGACATGGTCTCCACCGCGTTCCACGAAATGGTCGCCACGGCCAATGAAGTCGCCCGCTCCTGCAGCCAGGCCGCGCAATCGGCCGACAGCGGCCAGCAGCAGGCCCGCGAAGGCCAGCAACAGATCGACGCGGCCGTCAGCAGCGTCGACCGCCTGAGCCAGGAGATCGAGCAGTCGGCCCAGTCGATCCAGCAACTGGAGCGCGACAGCAACGCCATCCAGTCGATCCTCGGCACCATTCGCTCGATTGCCGAGCAGACCAACCTGCTGGCGCTCAACGCAGCCATCGAAGCGGCCCGCGCCGGCGAGCAGGGCCGAGGCTTTGCCGTGGTGGCCGACGAGGTTCGGGCACTGGCCAAGCGCACGGCCGACTCCACGGCGGAAATCGATGGTTTGCTGGGTAACCTGGCCAGCCGCACTGCGGAAGTGGCCGAGCAGATGCATGCCAGCCTGGAAGTGTCGCAGCAGTCGGTCAGCCGCATTGGCCTGGCCCGTGACAGTTTCGGGCAGATCCGCGAGTCGGTGGACATCATTCGCGACATGAACACGCAGATCGCCACGGCGGCGGAAGAACAGCACCAGGTGGCCGAGGACATCAACCGCCATATCAGCCAAATTCATGGCGATGCGCAGCTGGTGGCGGAACTGGCCCAGGCGGCGCGTCAGGACTCCGAGAGCCTGGCCGGGCTGTCCAATGAACTGGACTCGCTGGTGCGTCGCTTCCGCACCTGATTTCTCCAGTACCGGCCCTTTCGCGGGTGAACCCGCTCCCACAGGGATCGCACAGATTTCAAAAGCTGTGCGATCCCTGTGGGAGCGGGCGAGCCCGCGAAAGGGCCAGTGCAGGCAACATCAAAGCTTCAATTCCCCAGGTGTCGCCCCGAACAACTGCTTGAAGGCCGCAATGTACGCCGAGGTCGAATCATAGCCACAACCCAGCGCCGCCGCGGTCACACTCTCCCCTGCCTCCAGCAACGCCAGCGACGACAGTAGCCGCATCCGCTGGCGCCAGTTGCGAAAACTCAACCCGGTCTCGCGCTGGAACAGCCGCATCAAAGTCTTTTCCGAACATCCCAACTGCACCGCCCACTGCTGCAAGGTCTGCATCTGGTCCGGCGCGGCGATCAGCCCGTTGCACAGCGCCAGCAAGCCGGGGTGCCGCGGCAACGGCAGCGAGAACCCCACCTCGGGCAAGGTGCGCAACTGGTCGAGCAAAACGGCGACCAGGCGGCCTTCGGCACTGTCACCCTCGGCATATTCAGCCGGGAACAGGCAAAACTGCTTGATCAACTCCCGCGCCAGCGCTGTCACTTCCAGGACCCGGCAGTGCGCCGGCGCCCAGGCGCAGGCATCACGGCGGATGTAAAGGCTGCGCATTTCAGCCTGCCCGGAGGTAACCACTTCATGTTCGGCATCGGCCGGTATCCACACGCCCCACTGCGGTGGGGCGAAGTAGCTGCCATCGTCGGTATACACCCCCAATACTCCGCTGATGGCGTAGGAAAACTGCACCCAGTCATGGCTGTGGCGAGTGGTCCAGGACCCCGCGCCAAGGCTTTCCGCACGGGCATAAAGTGGCCGAGGCAACTGCTCCAGGGCAGGAATGGCACGCGGATGTCCGATCGTCTGCATAGCGAATTCTTGTAGTTCTGAGCAGACAAGCCTAACAGAGATCAGCACCGCCCTTCGGTCAACGCTCGACGATCACCGTCACTCCTTGCCCGCCCGCAGCGCAGATGGATATCAAGCCACGTCCCTTCCCCGCCTTTGCCAGTAATTTCGCCAGGTTGGCCAAAATACGCCCACCGGTCGCCGCGAACGGGTGGCCTGCCGCCAACGAGCTGCCTTTGACGTTGAGCTTGCTGCGATCGATGGCGCCAAGCGCTGCCTCAAGCCCCAGCTGCTCCCGGCAGTACTCGGCATCCTCCCAGGCCTTGAGGGTGCACAGCACCTGGGCCGCGAAGGCTTCGTGGATTTCGTAGTAGTCGAAGTCCTGCAAGGTCAGGCCATTGCGTGCCAGCAGGCGCGGCACTGCGTACACCGGCGCCATCAACAGCCCTTCGCGGCCAGTGACGAAGTCCACCGCAGCGGTTTCGCCATCGACCAGGTAGGCCAGAACTGGCAGGCCCTGTTGTTGAGCCCATTGCTCGCTGCCAAGCAGCACCACCGAGGCGCCATCGGTCAGCGGCGTGGAGTTGCCCGGCGTCAACGTGCCCAGCCCACTGCGGTCGAACGACGGCTTGAGCTTGGTCAGCTGCTCCAGGGTCAGGTCAGCGCGCAGGTTGTTGTCACGCGAGAGGCCCAGGAAGGGCGTCACCAGGTCATTCTGCCAGCCTTCACTGTACGAGGCCGCCAATCGCTGGTGGCTGTGCAGGGTCAGCGCATCCTGGTCGGCGCGATCGATCCCCCAGGTTTGCGCCATGCGTTCGCAATGCTCGCCCATCGACAGGCCGGTACGCGGTTCGCCATTGCGCGGCAGTTCAGGTTTCAGGTGGCCCGGGCGCAATTGCAGGAACGGCTTGAGCCGCTCAGCCAAGGTCTTGCCGCGATTGGCTTGCAGGAGGATGCGCCGCAGCCCCTCATTGACGCCGATCGGGGCATCTGACGTGGTGTCTACGCCACCGGCGATACCGCTGTCGATCTGCCCGAGGGCAATCTTGTTGGCCACCAGCAGCGCCGCTTCCAGGCCGGTGCCACAGGCCTGCTGGATATCGTAGGCCGGCGTCTGCGGCGACAGGCGCGAACCGAGTACGCACTCCCGGGTCAGGCTCATGTCCCGCGAGTGCTTGAGTACCGCACCGGCCACCACTTCGCCCAGGCGCAGCCCGTGCAGGCGATAACGCTCGATCAGGCCCTCCAGGGCTGCGGTCAGCATCGCCTGGTTGCTGGCGGTGGCGTAGGCGCCGTTGGAGCGGGCGAAAGGGATACGGTTGCCGCCCAGGATCGCGACCCGGCGAGTTGAACGCATGCGTTTGCTCCTCCTGCAACAATTTGATCCGTACAGCCTAGGTGTTTTTGCCGCATTCGAACGACCTTGCCACAAACTTGGTCCACACTTGCAAGCTTGCCTTCTGGAGACCCGCACATGAGCGATCGCTATCTCGGCTTTGCCAACTCCCAGCTCGGGCGCCGCCTCGTCGATGCCCTTGGCCTGCCGCGCCCAGCGCCGCTGGAGCGCTGGCAGGCGGGCCGCCTGCGTCCGGTGGAGGGCGCGCTGGTGCTGGGTGGCGGGCCACTGGCGAATCAGGTCGAGGCCATCGCCCCGCGCCTGACCGAAACGCTGTTCAGCTTCAATGGCGACGGCTTGCAGGCCCCCGCTTGGGTCGCCGGCCTGGGGCCGAAGCTCAAGGCCGTGGTGTTCGACGCCAGCCATCTGTCCGACAGCGACCAGTTGAAACAATTGCGCGAATTCTTCCAGCCCCTGCTGCGCAGCCTCGCCCCGTGTGCCCACGTGGTAATCCTTGGACGTGCGCCTGAATCCCTTGACGACCCGATGGCCAGCGTCGCCCAGCGCGCCCTGGAAGGCTTCTGCCGTTCGCTGGCCAAAGAGCTGCGCAACGGCGCTACGGCGCAGTTGCTGTATGTGGCGACGGGCGCTGAAGCTCAGCTCGAGGGGGCCTTGCGCTTCTTCCTGTCACCCAAGAGCGCCTTTGTTTCCGGCCAGGTCCTGCGCCTGCAGGCCTGCGCAACCCAGGTCGAAGACTGGACCCGCCCGCTCGGTGGCCGTCGCGCGCTGGTCACGGGCGCTGCACGCGGCATCGGCGCCGCCATCGCCGAAACCCTCGCGCGTGATGGCGCCGAGGTGATGCTGCTCGACGTGCCCCAGGCCCAGCAGGAGCTCGACGCCCTCGCCGCACGCCTGGGTGGCAAGGCCTTGGGCCTGGACATTTGCGCCAGCGATGCCGCCGCGAAACTGCTCGAAGCCCTGCCCGAGGGCATCGATATCGTCGTGCACAACGCCGGCATTACCCGCGACAAGACCCTGGCCAACATGACCCCGGAGTACTGGGACGCGGTACTGGCAGTCAACCTCAAGGCCCCGCAGGTACTGACCCAAGCCTTGTATGACGGGGGTGCGCTGGGCGACAACGCACGTATTACCCTGCTGGCGTCGGTCAGCGGTATCGCCGGCAACCGCGGCCAGGCCAACTATGCCGCGAGCAAGGCCGGCCTGATCGGCTTCGCCGAGGCCTGGGCAGCGAAGCTTGCCGAGCGCGGCGGCAGCATCAATGCGGTGGCGCCTGGGTTCATCGAAACCCACATGACCGCCGCCATGCCCATTGGCCTGCGCGAGGCCGGGCGGCGCCTGAGTTCACTGGGCCAGGGAGGGCGCCCGCAGGACGTCGCCGAAGCCATCGCCTGGCTTAGCCAGCCAGGCTCTGGCGCGGTCAACGGCCAAGTGCTGCGCGTCTGCGGCCAGGCCTTGATGGGGGCCTGAACATGAGCCGCCAATGGCAAGACCTGCACAGCCCGGACTCACGCGCCAGCCTCTACCTGCGCGCCGCCAGCAAACGCAAGATCAGCGGCGCTACCCTGCCCGCCGGCGGTCTGCGCAGCTTTATCCGAGTGCAGCCCGGCAACCTGGCGGCCTATCGTCGGCTCTGCCATTTCACCGACGATGGCCGCCTGCCTGGCACCTACCCACACATAATGGCGTTCACCCTTCAGCTGCAACTGCTGACCGCCCACGACTTCCCTTTTCCGTTGCTCGGGCTGGTGCACCTGCACAACCGCATCGACGTGCTCCGCCCGCTGGGTGGCATCGACGGGCTGCGCTTTGCGGCGTACGCCGACAATCTGCAGGCCCATGCCAAGGGCGGCACCTTTGACCTAGTCACCGAAGCCGAGGATGGCTTGGGCCTGCTGTGGCGTGAAACCAGCCGTATGCTGGTGCGTGGCCTGAAGCTGGAGGAGCCGTTCGGCGAAAGCCAGGTAACCGAGCCCGCGGCGCTGCCGGAGGTCACCCGCTGGTATGCCGACAGTGATATCGGCCGGCGCTACGCCAAGGTCTGTGGTGACTACAACCCGATTCACCTGAGTGCCGTCAGCGCTCGCCTGTTCGGCTTCCCCAAGGCCATCGCCCATGGCATGTGGAGCAATGCCATGGCGTTGGCAGCCCTGCGCACGCATATGCCCAACAGTGGTTATCGCTTCGCGGTGGACTTCCGCAAACCGGTGCGCTTGCCATCGGAGGTTGTCCTGAGCGCCAGCGAAGCGGGGCCGGCGGGTGAATTGAGGCTGGACGGACAGGGTGGGGTGCTGCACATGGTCGGGCGCTGGGCCGTGCTCTAGCGCCCTGATTGCACTTGCTTTGCATCGGGCCTGGGCAGAAGCTATGCGGCATTAGGAGACCCAGATGAACCTGCAAGAACTCACCGAACGCCTGCATCGGATCCGCGACAACAATGACTGGCGCAGCTTCCACAGCCCGAAGAACCTTGCCATGGCGGCCAGCGTGGAAATGGCCGAGCTGGTGGAAATCTTCCAGTGGCTGAGCGAGGACCAATCGCGCCAGCTGCCCGCCGAGCAGCTGGCCCACGCCGGCCAGGAAGTCGGCGACGTGGTGCTCTACCTGTTGCTGCTGTGCAGCGAGCTGGGCCTGGACATGGAGCAGGTGGTGCGCGCCAAGCTGGCCGACAGCGAGAGGCGTTTCGCACGATGAATGACCGTCACTTCGACCAACTGGCCACACGCTTTGCCGAAAAGATCTATGGCGGTGCCAAAGGTGCCATTCGCCTAGCCGTGCTCCAGGCCGACCTGGCCGACGCGCTGCCCGACCGACCGTTGCGGGTGCTCGACATCGGCGCAGGCCTCGGTCACATGGCCTTGTGGCTGGCCCAGCGCGGGCACGATGTAACGCTGGCCGAACCCGCCGCGCCGATGTTGGAGGGCGCCCGGGCACGCTTCGCAGAAGCGGGCCAATCGGCAACCTTCATCCAGGCGCCCTGGCAAGAGCTGCTTGGCCAGCTCACCGAGCCTTATGACCTGGTGCTCTGCCACGCTGTGCTGGAATGGCTGGCCGAACCGCAGAGCATCCTGCCGGTGCTGCACCAGCTGACCAGCCCGGAGGGCTGGCTGTCGCTGGCGTTCTACAACCGCGATGCGCTGGTCTACCGCAACTTGCTCAAGGGCCATTTCCGCAAGTTGCGCAGCAACCGCCTGGAAGGTGAAAAGCAAAGCCTGACCCCGCAAAAACCGCTTGATCCACGGGAACTGAAGGCGCAACTTGAGGGGGTGTGGCACGTTGAAAGCGAGAGCGGCGTGCGCGTCTTCCATGACTACATGCCCAAGGAATTCCAGGACAAGGCCGAGTTGCTCGACCTGCTGGAAATGGAACTGGCCCACCGCCGTCACCCAAGTTTTGCCGGGCTTGGCCGCTACCTGCACTGGGTGTGCCGCCCCCGCTGATTGCGCCCTCCGGGAGGGATACATGCCGTACCGTCAGATGTGCCTGGCCCTGCTGCCGCTCGCCCTGGCCGCCTGTCAGGCCAGCAACCCCTACGTGGCCAGCAGCCGCCCGCTGCCGCCAGCCCCTGCGCAAGCGGCCAACTCCTTCGACGCCAGTGCCTACCCGGCGCCAACGCGTGACTATGGCCACTACCGCAGCTGGAGCTGGCGCGACGGCCAGCTGCCAAGCGGCAATGCCGACGCCGACCCGGCACAAATCGCCGACGCCGTCAGTGGTGCCCTCGACCAACATGGCCTGCGTCCTGCTCGCGGCGCCACCGGCGACCTGCTGGTGAGCGCCGACATGCGCCTGGAACGGCGCCTGCGCCAGGTGCGCGACTATGACTACTACGACCCGTATTACGGCCCGTACCCCTACGGCAGTGTCGGTTTCGGCGGCTACCGCAATGGTTACGGCGCCTACGGCAGCGTGCCGGTCGTACGCACCTACGAAGTGGAGGTGATGGTGGTGCGCATCGACCTGTTCGATGCCCGCAACGGCCAGCCGGTGTGGAGCGCCAGCGCTGAAAGCGGCAGCGACAAAGGCTCGCCGCGCGATCGCGAGACCGCCCTGCGCGAATCGGTTCACAAGGCGCTCAGCGGCTATCCTCCCAGTTAACGCCTAACGGAGAACCATCATGTTGCGCCGCCTCGTTCTACTGTCATTCGCGCTGCTGCTGGCCGCCTGCTCCAGCAACAACGTTCAGCAGGATTTCGATGCCAGCCGCGATTTCGCTGCCTACCGCAGCTGGGCATGGCAGGAACCGGGCCTGCAGTATCGCCCGGATGATCCACGCATCAAGAGCGACCTGACCGAACAACGCATCCGTGCCGCGGTCACCGACCAGCTCGACCAGCGTGGTCTGCGCCCAGCCCAGGGTAATGCCCGGCCTGACGTCACCGTCCGCGCCTACCTGATCGTCGAACAACGCCAGCAGCAGATCACCACCAACTATGGCGGGGCTTGGGGCGGCTACTGGAACGGCTATTGGGGCGGGCCGATGTACAACGAAACCCGCAGTGTCGATTACAAGGTGGCTACCATCCAGATCGACATGTTCGATGGCCGTGACGGCAAACTGGTCTGGCGCGGCAGTGCCGAACAGATCATGAACAACTATCCGCCTGGCCCCGACGAGCGTAACAGCGCCATTCAGAAGACCGTTGCCCAGGTGCTCGGCAACTACCCTCCGGGCCGGGTCAAGTAAGCCAATCGCAGGGGGCCGCTTCGCGGCCCTTTTCGCGACACCGGACCGCACCTGCAACGACCTTTTTGCCGGTCGACCATGCCCGTTCGTCAGATCGCGTCTACCCTGATTAGGAAACCTGACTGATCGGGTAGCAGTGTTCAACGAATGGGAAAGGCGGCCTGCCGATGCAAAGCATTGTTCTTTTGATGTGGCTTGCCTTGTGCACCGAACAAGATATCCGCGAACGCCAGATCGCCAATATGCTGACCCTGGGTTTCGCCGCTGGCGCACTGGTCTGGCTGTTTGCCACGGGCCACTCATGGATCGGCGCCGATGCCAGCGACGCCGGCTGGGCCCTGGCCATTGTCATGCTGCTGACGCTGCCAGGCTACATGCTGGGCCGCTTCGGCGCCGACGACGTCAAGCTGATGGGGGCGCTGGCGCTTGCTACCAGCCCGCAATACGTGCTCGGCACCTTCATCGGAGCCGGGGTCAGCGTGGTGCTCTGGTTGCTGACCCGCAGGCGCCTTTGGACGCTGCTCAACCCCAAGGTGAAGAAGCGCCTGGCCACACTCACTGAACAAATGGGCGACAAACAAGCATTCGTGCCCTACGTGCTGGCAGGCTTTTTATTGACTGCCGTATGGATCCAATGAGCATTCAAACGGTCCGATCACTTGTACAAGACTTGTACAGAATCGCAGGCAGCGTCTATTTTTTAAGCTGCCAGTGCGTCTGGCTCGGGAGCCAGGGTCATTTACGAACAGGGAGTTGATCGTGACCAAGTCATTGAGTGATGTGAAAGTTCTGGTAGTGGATGACCAGCCGCTGATCGTCGAACAATTGTGTGAATTCCTGCTGTCCGAGGGCCACCCTTGCGTTGCGGCCCACTCCACCGACGAAGCCATCGAACGGTTCATCGCCGACGACACGATTGGCCTGGTGTTGTGCGACCTGCACATGCCCAAACGCGATGGCATCGAGCTCATGCAGGCACTGAAGGACATTGCCGGGCGCCAGCGCATGTTCGAAGCCATCATGCTTACCGGGCGCGCCGACAAGCAGGACGTGATCCGCGCCCTGCGTGAAGGTTTCGCCGATTACTACCAGAAGCCCATGAACTTCGACGAACTGCTCGAGGGCGTGCGCCGCCAGGAACAAGTGCTACGGGAGCGCAGATCCAATCTCCAGGACCTGGGCAACCTCAACCAGCGCCTGCAGGACCTGGCCGGTTCCATAGACGAGCTGTATCAGGACCTGGAAAAAGCCCGAGGCCAGGGCGTTCACCGTCGCGCCACCGATGTCGTGGAAGAGTCCGAAGGCGATCTGCCGGCAGCGTTCGAGAAGCTGTCTCCGCGGCAACTGGAGGTCGCCCGGCTGGTAAGCAAGGGCAAGACCAACTACCAGATTGCCTGCGAACTGGGGATCACCGAGAACACTGTGAAGCTGTATGTGTCGCAAGTGTTGCGTTTGACCCACATGCACAACCGCACCCAACTGGCGTTGGCGTTGACGCCAAGTTCGTCTCCTGTGCACCAGCGGTTTACCACGCACTAAGAGCCTCCCAGGCGTTCCATGAGGCCGGTATCGCCTGGATTCACTCCAACCGGTAGTTGAAGCTCACCGTCCAGCGTGGGCTTCTGCTCATGCTGTCCAAGGCCACATCGGCCAGTGGCTTGGCCACCTCCAGCGCCACATTGCCGTACCGCCCCTCCCCCAGCCGCACACCCAACGCCACGGAACGCATCCTGGCATCTTCGAGTGGTCCGCCGTTGTACCAGGCCTGCGCAGCATCCAGCAGCACATACGGCTGCATCAGCCGCACCCAGCCAGCGCCACGCTTAATGCTGTAGTTCAGCTCGTAGGCGACACCCCAGCCCTTGTCACCCGCCGCCTGATCCTGCGGATAGCCATGACCGAAATGCTGCCCGCCGAAGACCGCATGCTCGCTGTCGGGCAGCCGGTCATCGGTCCAGTACAAGGCGCCTGACAGCACGCCCTGCCAGCGTTGCGACAGCGGGTCGCTCTGCAACCCGGCCACGCGAAAGCGCAGGAAGTCCATGTCGTAATCCGCATCGGTGCGAGCGCCCAGGTAATCCAGCCCCTGATACACCCCGGCGCTGACCCAGCGAAACCGCCCGGCCTCGACCTTGCGCCAGTCGCCTTCGAACGACAGCGCACGTACAGAGGTGTCGATGCGTGCCCGGACACCGTTGAGCGCTTCGTCATGCTCACTGACCGCATACACATGCCCTGTCATCGCCAGCCATTCATCGGCCGTGACGATCACCGGTTGGCCAAGCCCGATTGCATAACGCTCGCTTTCTATCCGCCGGAAGAATTGCGAACCATGCACCGCACGCACAGGTGTGCCCGGCTCGCTGCGGTAGCGAGCGGCTGAAAGCAGCAGCTGGCTGCCTTGTGCATCCAGGTGCTGGCTGTAATCCAGGCGCTGGTAATGGCTGTGGTCATCACCCGGTGGCAGCAACACGCTGGCCGTCAACTGCTCGGCAAAACGCGTCTGGGCATTGCTGGACACCTTGAACAACCCCTGCGGGCCATCGCGGCTGCCATCGCTGAACGCCACTGCCATATCGAAGGTCTTGCGCCAGGCCCGCACGGTAAGCTGCGCGGCCCCATCACTGTGCTCCGCCCGATCCAGGTCAGCCTGCAAGGTCACACCGGGTATGCGCTGGGCCAGGCCGATGAAGCGGTCGAGCGTCGCCCGGGTCAGAGGGCGTTCCGCCCGCAAGTGCTCCAGCAGCGCCTCGAGGTAGGCGCCAGCGGGCCCGACATCGCCTTGCCGTCGAACGTCGTGGACATACCCCTCGACCAGCACGACCTGCACGCGACCATCGGCAAAATCCTGATCCGGCAGGTAGGCCTGCGATAGCAGGTAGCCGTCGCGCTGGTAGCGCTGGGTCAGGCGCTCGGTGAACTGCTGCAGCTCGCCAACACTCACTTCACGGCCAATCAAGGGTTGGTAATGCTCGCGCAATTCGCTCAACGGGTAGACTGTCCCGCCCTCGAAGCGCACCTTGTGCAGCACGAAACGCGTCGCCCGTGGCGGCGTCCCGGTGGCGATCATGGGCGGCGCCAGGTGCAGGTCCGCAGCACGGGGGCGGTAGGCATCGATCGGCAGGTTCGCGCTGGGCAGGCGGCGCTCGTATTCATGGCCGTCGAGAAACACCGGCAATGGCTCGGCAAGCAGCAGACTGGCCCAGGGCGACAGCAGCAGGGGCATCAGCAGAAGACGCATAGGTCGCTCCACAATCCCTTGGGTACCGGGGCGTCGCCGGCCTCACCCGTCACGTGCAAGCGTAGGTGCTGCCCTTGTAAACGTCGAACCCTACTCGTTGACCTGGAACGCCACCCGCGCGGTTTCTCCACTTTCGTCCAAGGCACTGATCTCGAACTGCCCGGCCTGGTCGAACCGCACCAGCATGCTGCCCTGCCCTTCGCTTTCACCCAGCGGCTGGCCGTTGAGGAACCACCAGCGCCGCCCGCCACCGCCGAGGGCAGACACATGCAACTGCAAGGGTTCGCTGCTGGTGGCTGGGCGCCGCAGGTGGTCGCCGGGGCGCACGCCGACGATCGACAGCGGCGGCGCGCTGGCCGGTACCTGTGGCGGGCAGCACGGGTCCACCGCCGGCAGCCGCGCTGCACGCCGCTCGACGCGTGGCAACCAAGGTTCAAGGGGCGCTGGCCACAAAGCGATGTCGAGCGCCTTGGCCCCGGGGCAACTGCCGTCCACGCGCAGGCCCTGGGCATTGACCCAGATGCTTTCGCGCAGCCCCAGGCCAAGCGGCTGGTCGGCGGCCTGCAAGGTGGGAGGCGTGGTGCCATCGAGGGTCCAGGCAAAGCGCTGGCGCCGGCAGTTCGGGTCCTGCCGGTTCATGGGCTGGCCCAGCGGCCAGCAGATGGCAGCCACACCAACACTGTCCGGCACGCGTTCCACTGGCAGCCGGATGCCTCGCTGGCTGTCGCGGTTGCTCAGCAGGTCATGCACTTGCAGCATCAGCGGGGCCGCCGAGGCCAGGCCGAACTGCCCGGGCACGGGCGTGCCATCGGGGCGACCGATCCAGACACCGATCAGGTAGCGCGGCCCGACGCCGATCGACCAGGCATCGCGGAAGCCATAGCTGGTGCCGGTCTTCCAGGCCAATTGCGGCCGCTGTACCAGTTCGGCATGCGGGTCACGGTCGGGCCGCGCCTGGCCACTGAGGATGCGCCGGATGATCCAGGCCGCGCCTGGCGACATCAACTGGCGCTCCAGCAAGGGATCCTGCGGTTGCAGGCGTACCTGCGCACTGTTGCCACCCCGGGCCAGTGCCGCATAACCGCCTACCAGGTCCTCCAGACGGCTGCCGGCACCGCCCAGAATCAATGCCAGGTTGGGCTCGGCCAACGGCGGCAGCGCCAACGGCACGCCGGCCATGCGTAACTGCGCGGCAAAGCGCTTGGGGCCATAGGCTTCGAGCAATTGCACCGCTGGCAAGTTGAGCGACAGCGCCAGCGCTGAACTGGCGGAGACCGGGCCGCTGAAGCCCATCGAGAAATTGCCGGGGCGATAGTCGCCGTAGCGCCGCGGCACATCCTGCAACAGCGATTCGGAGTGAATCAGGCCATCATCCATGGCCAGACCGTAAAGAAACGGCTTGAGCGTCGAGCCGGGCGAGCGTAATGAGCGGACCATGTCGACATGGCCAAAACGGCGCTCGTCGTTCAGGTCGATCGAGCCCAGGTAAGCGCGTACCGCCATGGTCTGGGCCTCGACCACCAGAATCGCCGCCGAGGTGCGCTCCGGCAAGCGCGCCCGCCAACCCAGCAACAGGTCTTCCAGGCGTCGTTGCAAGGAGGCGTCGAGGGTAGTACGAATCAACGTCGGGCTGTCAGCGGTGTACAGCCGCCGCGCCAGCAACGGAGCCAGCGCGGGTTCCTGACGCGGGGCCAGCAGCAATGGTTCCTCAACCGCCTCCTTGATCTGTTGCGCCGGCCACACCTGGTACTCGTCCAGGCGCTGCAACACCTTGTCGCGGGCGCGTTGGGCACGCGCCGGGTGGCGGTCCGGGCGCAAGCGGCTCGGTGCCTGCGGCAACACGGCCAGCAGGGCAGCTTCGGCGGGTGTCAGCTGCTGCGGCGACTTGCCCAGGTAAGCCCAGCTGGCCGCTGCCACGCCCTGCAAGGTACCGCCGAACGGCGCACGGTTCAGGTAGATCTGCAGGATCTCGCGCTTGGACAGGTGCCACTCCAGTTGTGCAGTGCGCCACAGCTGCCGCAGCTTGCCGGCCAAGGTGCGATCATGCGGGTCGAGCAGACGGGCAACCTGCATCGACAACGTGCTGCCGCCGGACACTACCCGCCCACCGCGCAGGTTGAGCCAGACCGCCCGCGCAAGCGCCAGCGGGTTGACCCCCGGGTGCTGGTAGAACCAGCGGTCTTCGTAGGTCAACAGGGCCTGCAGGTAAAGGGGCGAAATATCCTCCGGGCTGACCGGATAGCGCCATACCCCATCGGCATCGGCAAAACGCCACAATGGTGTGCCGTCTTCAGCCAGCACCACCCTTGCCAGGTCGTTGCCCGGCAACGGTAGCGGCCAGATGCGGTCGGCCAGCCACAACAGGCCGAGCAACACCAGGATGCTGACCGCGGCAGCACGCACGAGCCTTCCCGCTCGGGTACGTGGCCGCGCTAAGCTTGGCATCGGGAACCGACCTGGCCAAGTAGTGGCCAAAGGCTTGGGAACGGCAAACGTGCCGATTCGTTCATCAGGAAGCAACTATGCATGTAGAAGGTTTTTTCGAGTGGCTTGGCCAGGCACTGGGGTCGTTGATCCGCTTCATCGTCGACGCCTTGAGCGGCCTGTTCAACCTGCTGGCCAACGCCGGGGGCAATTTCATCGATGGCCTGGCACGCACATTGGGCATGGACACCTCGCTGCTCAGCATCCTCGCCCTGATCATCGGCCTGATGCTGCTGTACTCGGCGATCCGCGCCTTCATGCGTGCCTCGATCATCCTCGGGATCATCTGGCTGGTGTTGGGGTTGTGGGTGATGAGTTGGGTCATTCACTGATTGTAGGAGCGGCCTTGTGTCGCGAATGGGCTGCATAGCAGCCCCGGCAATTTCAGCTGCCTGGCTGAGATCCAGGGGGCGCTTCGCACCCCTTTCGCGACGCAAGGCCGCTCCTACAAGGTCCGCGAAGCCTTAACGTGCTTTCACCGTCATCTCTCCTTGCCCATCCCCCACCGCCTGCAGATTCGGCCGGTACATCGACTCCACTTGTGGCGGCGGCACCCGGTAGGTGCCCGGGGTCACCGCACGCGCCAGGTACAACAGGTGCGTGGTGCCATAGCCGTCGAGCTTGAGGGCCGCCACGTAGCGGTCATCACGGTACTCCTGATGCACCACGCTGGCGTTCTGCATCGACTCGCGCCACTGCTTCACCGCGCTGCTGGCGTTGTCCAGGCTGGCAGCGCTCTGGGCCAGGTTCTGGTTCTCCAGCTCCAGGCCAGCAGGCAGCAGGTCAACCACCAAGGCATCCGGCACGCGATCGCTGGTCTTGAGCGCCAGGTGCACCAGCACCAGGTCGCCACTGCGCAGGTTATGCAGGTCCAGCGGCTGGCCATTCATGCCCAGGTAGTCGCGGCGAATCTCCATGCCGTTGCCACCGGCAGCAGGCGCCTGGCGTGGATAGCCCGACAAGGTCAGTTGCTGGTAGAGCGTTTCGCTGCCCTCGTTCTGCACAGTCAGAGGCGAGGCCAGCAACGGCCCCTCGAGCTTCATGCCGGCCTCGACATCATTGAACTCACGCACCTCACCGGCACTGTCCAGGCGCGCCTTCCACGGCGCTTCCGGCTTGCCAAGCAGCCCTCGGCCGGCCAGGTACAAGGCATTGCGTTCCTGGGTCGACAGCCAACGGTTGGCCGCCAGCTCGTCCGACAGGGCGAACAGGCGCTGGTCGACCTGGTTGCTGGCCAGCTTGCTTTCCTGCAGCAGCGCCAGGATCAGCGCCTGGTCGCGCAGGCTGCTGCCATAGTCCGCCATCCAGCCCTTGCTGCGGCTGATGCCCAGGCCCGCCTGCAGCGCCTGCTCGGCACGCGGCTTGTCGCCCATGGCGTCCAGCGCTACCGCCAGTTGCACCAGCGGCAGGCCGGAGCGGGCATCGGCGCGGCGCTCGAACAGGCTGCGCAGGGCACCCAGCGGTGCTTGCTGGCTGCGCGACAGCACCAGCGCAGCATAGGCTTGTACGGCAAAGCGGGTGTGCTCGGCATTTTCGCTGTAGTCGACTTCGATGAGATTGCGCTCCTGCAGGTAGCGCAACAGGCGTTCGCTGGCCTTCTTCAAGGCCTCGGCCGGCACGCCGTAGCCTTGGTCGCGGGCTCGCAGCAGGAAGTCGGTGACATAGGCGGTCAGCCAGTACTCTTCTTCACTGTCCGAGCTCCACAGGCCAAAGCTGCCGTTGTAGCGCTGCATGCCCAGCAGATGCTCGATGCCCATCTCGATCTTGCGCTTGCGCACCTCGGCCGGCTCACCCTTGATGCCCAGGCGTTTCAGGCTTTCGGCATCAGCGTACAGCGACGGGTAAAGGCCGCTGGTGGTCTGTTCCAGGCAGCCGTAAGGATAGGCTTCGAGGGCGCGGATCTGTTCGGCGAGGTTCAGGGGCGGGCGGCTCGACAGCGCCAGGCTGGCTTCAAGGCCGGCTGGCTCGAAGGCCGCCAGGTCGCTTTCCGGCAGGGTCCATGGCTGGTCCTTGAGGGCCACACGGTAATGCTTGAGCAGCGCCGGGTAGGCCGGGCGCACGCCCAGCGTCCATTCGCGTTCGAAGGTGTTTGCCGGTTCACCTGGCAGTTGCAGGCCATTGACCCGCACCCGCACCTTGCCCTGCCCCAGGCCACCTTGGGCCTGCACCGGGATGAGCAGCGTGCTGCGCTGGCCTTCGGCCAGGGCGACAGTCTGCTGGGCGCTGGCCGTCAGGCTCAGCTGGCCCTCGGCGAGGATCTCGACACTCAGTTGCTGGGCACGCCCCGACAGGTTGGCCAGGTCGAGTGCCAGGCTGGTGCGGTCACCACCCGCCAGGAAGCGCGGCGCCGACAGTTCGGCGATCAGCGGCGCGGCCACCACCGTCTTGCCTTCGGCCATGCCGAAGTGCTCGTCGGTCCAGGCCTGGGCCATCAGCCGCAACTCGCCATTGAAGTCCGGAATATCGACGCTCGCCTCGCCTTCCCCCTGGTCGTTCAGGGTCACCGGCAGGCTTTGCTGGGCAACGATGGTCACCGTGGTATTAGGGCGCTTGCCACCTTTGGCCATCGCCGCGTCACCGCCGAAGGCCAGGCTGGCCAGGCGGCCCTGGCCGGCCTCGATCAGCTGGCCGTAGATATCCAGCTGGTCGGCACCGTAGGCCTTGCGACCGAACAGGCTGGCGAACGGGTCGGGGGTCTTGAAATCGGTGATGTTGAGGATGCCCACGTCGACGGCCGACAGCAACACGTGCACCTGCTTCGGCACGCTGCCGTCGGCATTGGCGGCCTTGATCTTCACCGTCAGCGGCTGCTTGGGCCGCATCTTTTCAGGCGCCTGCAGGCTGACCGCCAGCTTGCGCTCGGCACGCGCCAGTGGCAGATGCAGCACGCCGACGGCGCGCTTGGGCGTGGCATTGGCCTTGCGTTCACCCGGGCGGATCACCAGCGCGCTGATGTACAGGTCGTGGCGCGCCCACTGCTTGTCCAGCTGCACATCGAAAGTCTTGCCATCGGCGGGCACCTCGATTTCCTGCCACCACAGCGGGCCATCGCTGGACTCGATCATCAGGTAGCCGCTGCCGGCCGCAGGTGGGGTCACGGTGACCTTGGCGGTTGCGCCGTCGGCGTAAGCCGGTTTGTCCAGCGCCAGCTTCACCTGGTCTGGTCGCACTGCGCCGCCTTCGGCGTTGTCCTGAGCGCGGTATCCGGCCCAGAAGCGTTCGCTGGAAACCAGCCCGGTCTCAGGGTCTTCGACCTCGACCCGGTACGGGCCCCATTCCACCTGGAAGCTCAATTTGGCAGTGGAGCCGGCCTTGACGTTGACCGTCTCCTCACTCTGGGTGAGGAATTTCTCGTTGTAGTCGTAGCTCCAGCCATCGCTCTGCGAGTAGTTCCAGTAGTAATCGCGACGCTCACGGATCAGGCGCACCTTCAGGTCATTGGCGGCGAGCTTGTTGCCTTTACGGTCGGCCACGAGCACCTCGAATTCGACCGGCCCGTCGCTGTCGGTTTCCTCGCCGTCAAACAGGCCGCGCAGGCCGGGCAAGCGCTCGGCAGGCCAGATCGGCTGTTCGAGGCGGCGGGTGATCGGCCGGCCGCCGGACTCCTGCAGGCTGGCCTGTACGGTCAGCTGCAACGGCGAGCGTGCTTCGGCCCAATGGCTCTCGATATCGACCACGGCCTTGCCGGCCTGGTCGAGGGTGACTTCGTCGAGTTCCAGGTCCTGGGCCAATTCGGTTTCGGTCACGGAGCCGAACTGGTAGCCCGGCAGCGCCGGCACCGCTTCGCGCAGCGGGCGCACATAGGCTTGGCCACTCAGGCGATTGCCGGCGGCAGGCGCACCGTAGAGGTAGCGGCCATTGACCAGGATGCGCGCATCCTGGTCGGGCGATAACGGCGTATCGCTGCCTTTGAGCTCAAGCGCCAGGCGCTCGGGGAGGAAGTCCTCGACCAGGAATTCGTAAACCTGCTTGCGCCCGCCACCCAGATCGAGCAGCAGTTGCCAACGGCCAGTCGGCGCCTCCGTGGCCAGCTGCAACTGATATTGATACAGACCACTGGCGTCAGCTTCCCAGACGAACTTGCGGCTGACCTGCTCATCCGGGCGGCGCACCTCGACGCTGACCGGCTGGGCCTTCACCGGCTTGCCATCCTGGTCGCGCAGCAAGCCGTTGAGCAGCACCGTTTCACCCGGGCGGTAGAGGTCGCGCGGGCCGAAGATGAAGAATTGCAGCGGGTTGGCCTGGGGGCCGGTGATGTCGAACTCGGCCAGGTCCAGGGCCGCGGTGTTCAGCCGCAGCAGGGTGGTGTGCACGCCTTGGGTAGCGATCAGCGTATCGGCCTTGGCCGTGATCGGCAGTTGGGCATGGCCGGCGCCATCGGTCTTGGCCTGGGCCAGCAGCTTGCCCTTGTCGTCATGCAGTTCGAGGTTGACGTCCTTGAGCGCCTTGCCGCCTTCCAGGGCCTGGGCGAACACATCCAGGCGGTCACGGTAGCGGTGGGCGGATACTCCGATGTCGCTGAGGGTGAACAGCGTCGCCGGCTGTGAGTAGTCATAGGTACCCGAGGCGCGCATCACTGCCAGGTACACACCGGGCTCCTGCAGCGGCTTGATGCCTGCAATCGGCAGCAGCACGGTCTCGCGGGTGTTGCGCGCCGGGTTCAGGTCGAAGCGGCCGCTGTAGACCAGCTCGGCCATGTCCAGGGTTTCCTTGGACTGGTAGTAGTACAGGCTGCTGTTGCGGCCCCAGTTGGCGAGGAAGGTCGAGAGCATCTCTGGCTTGACCCGGAAGAACTCGACATCGACCTTCGGCACGTTCAGCGCGATCACCGGCAGCCCTTCGGCCAGGCGCGTGGGCAGCAACGAACCGCGGCTGGCGAAGCCGACAGTGGCTTGCATGTCGCGGGTTTCCAGGCGGCTCACGGATTCACTGTCGAGCTTGTTGCCGTTGACGGCCAGCAGGCCCTTGTCGACGGTCAGCACCAGCTTGCGCTGCGGCTCGAGGTGGCGCAGGCGCAATTCCATCTGGTTGTCGGAGAGTTCCCAGGCACCATCGACCTTGCCTTTGACCGTATCGACCAGGTGCACCTTGGCGGCGAAGTCCTGCTTGGCGTCCAGCGGGGCCGAGAAGCTGATCGACAGGGTACTGGCGCCATCGAGTTGCACCTCAGAGACGTCCAGCACGCTGAGCTCGCGCCCCTCGTAGCGTTTGGCGAGGACGGCAGGGTCTTCCCGCTTGGCCGCGGGGGCCTCGACCGCAGCGCTTGCGGCCGGTTTGTCGGGGGACGCGGGCTTGTCCGGCGTCGAGGAATCACAGGCACTGAGCAGGGCCAGCGCGCAGGCCAGCAACAATCCTTTGTTGAGCATGGAGTGGTAACTCTTTGGCAGCGTGTACGTAAGGGCAGCAACTATAGCGCAACAGTGGCCGTGGGACTTTCACCGATGCGGCAAGTGAGACCCTGTTCGCGCGGATTGGTTGCCTGGCCGTTACAATGCGCCCAGCCGAATACTGGGGCCGCTTTGCGCCCCTTCGCGGGCAAGCCCGCTCCCACGGGTACAGCGATAGTCTTGGGGGAGCGGGCTTGCCCGCGAAGGGGCGCAAAGCGGCCCCCGCAGCCTCAGGAATCGCAATGTCGCAACTGTCCACCGACTGGCAGCACCGCCCCACCCACCGCAAGGTCTGGGCCCTGGCAGCGCCCATGATCCTCTCCAACATCTCGGTGCCGCTGGTGGCGCTGGTCGACAGCACCGTGATCGGCCACCTGCCCCACGCCCACCAGCTCGGAGCGGTGGCGGTGGGCGCCACGCTGTTCACTTTCATGGTTGGCCTGATGGGTTTCCTGCGCATGGGCTCCACTGGCTTCGCTGCACAGGCCGCCGGGCGTGCCGACGGCACGGCGCTGCGCCAGGTACTGGTGCAGGGGCTGCTGCTGGCCGTGGCCTTCGCGCTACTGATCGGCCTCCTTGCCCTGCCCTTCAGCCAGCTGGCCCTGCACGCCATGCAACCGAGCGAGGCGTTGCAGCAAGCCACCGAAGACTTTTTCCATACCCGGTTGCTCGGCCTGCCGGCAGCGCTGGCCAGTTATGCGCTGGTCGGCTGGTTCCTTGGCACACAGAACGCTCGAGCGCCACTGGCGATACTGCTGACCACCAACCTGCTGAACATCGCCCTCAACCTGTGGTTCGTACTCGGCCTGAACTGGGGCGTGCTGGGTTCGGCACGGGCCTCGGTGGTCGCCGAATGGTGCGCTGCGTTGCTCGGCCTGGCCCTGACCCGGCCAGCCCTTCGTGCCTACCCCGGGCAGATCGCCTGGGCTGCGCTCAAGCGCTGGCAGGCGTGGCGGCCATTGCTGGCGGTGAACCGCGACATCTTCCTGCGCAGCCTGGCGTTGCAGCTGGTGTTCCTGCTGATCACCGTGCAGGGCGCACGACTGGGCGAAGCCACGGTGGCGGCCAACGCCCTGCTGCTCAACGGGCTGCTGCTCACCGCCTACGCCCTCGATGGCCTGGCGCATGCCGTAGAGGCACTGTGCGGGCACGCCATTGGTGCGCGGGACAGGGATACCTTACGCCGCTCGCTGGTGGTGGCTTGTGGGTGGTCGTTGATCACCAGCCTGGGGTTTGCCGGCTTGTTCCTGCTGGGCGGGCATCTGTTCATCGACTTGCAGACCAATATCGATAGCGTGCGGGCGGCGGCCTACCCGTACCTGCCATATCTGGCGCTGCTGCCGTTGATTGCGGTGTGGAGCTACCTGCTCGACGGGCTGTTCATCGGCGCGACCCGGGCACGGGAGATGCGCAACACGATGGTGCTGTCGGTGCTGATTGCGCTGCCCCTGGGTTTGGTCATGAGCGGGTTTGGCAACCACGGGTTGTGGTTGGCCTTTCTCGGGTTCATGGCGTTGCGGGCGGCAACGTTGGGGTGGGTTGGCTGGCGATTGCAGGCAAGAGGGCGCTGGATCCAATGAAGTCGGGGCCGCGTTGCGGCCCTATCGCGACA
>NZ_BCBG01000050.1:0-35877 GCF_001320485.1 Pseudomonas sp. NBRC 111130 | reverse complement strand
CAAAGTCCCAGTACAGGTATCCCAGATGAAACGTCCAAGTGGTCGCGCCGCCGATCAGCTCCGCTCGATCCGCATCACCCGCAACTACACCAAGCACGCCGAAGGGTCGGTACTGGTCGAGTTCGGTGACACCAAGGTCATCTGCACGGTCAGCGTCGAAAACGGCGTACCGCGCTTCCTCAAAGGCCAGGGCCAAGGCTGGCTGACCGCCGAGTACGGCATGCTGCCGCGTTCCACCGGCGAGCGTAACCAGCGCGAAGCCAGCCGTGGCAAGCAAGGTGGCCGCACCCTGGAAATCCAGCGTCTGATCGGCCGTTCGCTGCGTGCCGCACTGGACATGAGCAAACTCGGTGACATCACCCTGTACATCGACTGCGACGTGATCCAGGCCGATGGCGGCACCCGCACCGCATCGATCACTGGCGCCATGGTCGCCCTCTGCGACGCCCTGGCCGTGATCAAGAAACGCGGCGGCCTGAAGGCCGGCAACCCGCTCAAGCACATGATCGCCGCCGTATCGGTGGGTATGTACCAGGGCGAAGCGGTACTTGACCTGGACTACCTGGAAGATTCCGCTGCAGAAACCGACCTCAACGTGGTCATGACCAGCGCCGGTGGTTTCATCGAAGTACAGGGCACCGCCGAAGGTGCACCGTTCCAGCCTGCAGACTTCAACGCCATGCTGGCGCTGGCGCAAAAGGGCATGAACGAAATCTTCGAACTGCAGCAGGCCGCGCTGGCCGACTGATCCTCGCCAAGGAGGTGCGGAGCATGAGCGATTCCGAACTGTCGGTCACCCCGCCCAATGCCGAAGTCCGGCAATGGGCGATGTTCTGCCACCTTTCCGCGCTGCTGGGCCTGGTCATACCGCTTGGGCACCTGCTTGGCCCGCTGGTGCTGTGGCACCTCAAGCGCGAGCAGGACCCTTTCATCGATGCACAGGGCAAGGAAGCGCTGAACTTTCAGATCAACGTGACCATTGCCGGGTTCGTGTGTACCGCGCTGATGTTCGTGGCCATCGGCATCGTGCTGTTCCCGGTGCTGATGCTGGCAGTGCTCATCCTGATCATCCTGGCGGCGGTCAGGGCCAATGAAGGCAAGGCGTATCGCTACCCCTTCATCTGGCGACCGATCCAATAAAAAAGGGCCGCGTTTGCGGCCCTTTTCTCAGATGGTCAACGTCCAGTCGTAGTCGACGATCAGCGGCGCATGTTGCGAGAAGCGCGGCTGACGCGGCAGTCGGGCGTTGCGCACGAAGCGGCGCAGGCCCGGGGTGAGGATCTGGTAGTCGAACCGGTAGCCCAGGTTGAGCATCTCGGCCTGCTCGTTGTCCGGCCACCAGCTGTACTGGTCGCCTTCACGGCTGACTTCACGCAAGGCATCGACATAGCCCATGTCGCCGGTGATCGCATCCATCCACGCCCGCTCTGGTGGCAGGAAGCCCGGCGACTGCTGGCTGTCACGCCAGTTCTTGATGTCGAGCTTCTGCTGCGCCACGTAGAACGAGCCGCAATAGATGTATTCGCGACGCTTGCGACGCTGCTTGTCCAGGTACTTGGCGAAGTCGTCCATCAACTTGAACTTCTGGTTCAAGTCTTCGTCGCCGTTCATGCCCGAAGGCAACAGCAGGCTGGCAATACTGACTTTGTCGAAATCTGCTTGCAGATAACGCCCGTAGCGGTCGGCTGTCTCGAAACCCAGGCCGGTGATGACTGCCTTGGGCTGCATGCGCGAGTAGAGTGCCACGCCACCTTGGGCGGGTACCTCCGCGTCGCAGGCATAAAGGAAATAGCCATCGAGCTGGAAAGCTGGGTCGTCGAGTTCAAAGGCCGAGGCGCGGGTATCCTGAAGGCAGATGACGTCGGCATTCTGGGCTTGCAGCCAGCTGAGCAATCCACGCTCGGCCGCAGCCTGAATGCCATTCACGTTCACACTGATGATCCGCATAAATGGCCCCAAAAATCTCGTGCGTGTATGATACCCGAGCTCAACCCATTTAGCTAAATCCGTGGTGTCCGGGACTTTACATGCAGCCGTATCAGCGCGACTTCATCCGTTTTGCCATCGATCGCGGCGTACTGCGCTTCGGTGAATTCACCCTGAAATCGGGGCGTACCAGCCCGTATTTCTTCAATGCCGGCCTGTTCAACAGCGGTTCCGCCCTTGCGCAACTGGGCCGTTGCTATGCGGCAGCCATCGTCGACAGCAAGATCCCGTTCGACGTGTTGTTCGGCCCAGCCTACAAGGGTATCCCCCTGGCGGCGGCCACCGCCGTGGCGCTGGCCGAGCAGCATCAGCTCGACGTGCCTTGGTGCTTCAACCGCAAGGAAGCCAAGGACCACGGTGAAGGCGGCAGCCTGGTCGGCGCGCCGCTGGCCGGTGACGTGCTGATCATCGACGATGTGATCACTGCGGGTACCGCGATTCGCGAAGTGATGCAGATCATCAACGCCCAACAGGCCAAGGCCGCTGGTGTGCTGATCGCACTGAACCGCGAAGAACGCGGCAATGGTGAGCTGTCGGCGATCCAGGAAGTGGAGCGCGACTTTGGAATCCCGGTGGTCAGCATCGTTTCGCTGACCCAGGTACTGGAGTTCCTGGCAGACGATCCGCAGCTGAAGCAGCACCTGCCGGCTGTCGAGGCCTACCGGGCGCAGTACGGGATTTGATCCTGGCCTGGAAGTGAAAAAGGCGACCTTCTTGTGAAGGTCGCCTTTTTTGTGCCGCCTGTCCCGGCTTTTTCGCCGGGTTTACTCAGTCGGTGCCGTATTTAGGCGACCGCGGCCCGTATAGAATGCCGCCGTTGGCATACGGCGTCAGCAGCCTGGCGCTGGTCATGCCAGCAATCGGGTAGCCGGCGTCGTCCTGCACGCTGCTGATGATCTGGTTGACCGCCGCACTGATCAACATGCCAATGATGCCGCCTTGGTTCTGCTGGTTCTCCTGGCTGGAGGCCGTGGCACTGCCTGTCCACAGGGTGGTGCCGGTCTTCAGGTCGACCAGCTTGGCGCTGGCGGTGACAATGGTCGCGCTGCTCAGCACCATGTAGCGGGTGCCGTAGTCCGACACGGTCACGTACAGGCCGGCATCGGCGCCGAAGATTTCGTGCAGCTTGGTGGTCGGCAACTGATGGATGTCGGCCGGGGTGGTCAGCCCGTTCTGGCGGAAGGTTTCGTCCACCAGCGCCACCGGCATGACGTAGTAGCCTGCTTCGGCCAGCGGATAGGTGACCTGCGACAGCATGCTATAGGTCGCCTTTACGTCCGGCGAATTGTTCAGCGGCGGCAGGATCAGGATCGACTTCGGCCGGCTCTGCTTGTACGCCGAATAGTCGATGGTCTTGCGCTCGGCGCAGCCGCTGAACAGGGCCAGCACGCAGGCACCGATGAGTAGTTGGGTCAGGCGCTTGATCATTTCACGTCTCCCTTGCTGGCGTTGCTCATCAGGAAGTCCATGTAGGCGGCCGATTCCGGGAACAAGGCCTTTTCGGTGCGCAACTGCTGGATCATCTGGTCATCCTTGCCCAGGCTGGAGTACAGCAGGCCGAGCTGAGCGTGGTAGCCCGGCGGCACGGCGCCGTTCTTGGCCTTGATCTTCTCCAGGTCGCGCTCCAGGGCGATGACCTGTTCTTCTTTCGCGTCGCCTTTGAGGTAGCCGTAAACCTGGGGCTGGTAGCTTTCCCACTGGTACAGGGTCTTCGGGCCGCTGCAGCCGGCCAGCAGCAGGCCGCCCAGCACGAGGCCCGCGCAGCTGCGCAAGGCCGGGAGGGTGATAGTCATTGATACGTCCTTCCTGGAATGGGTCGGTTACTGAACCTTGGGGTTCCACTGACCGCTTTCGACGGCGTTGACCAGCTTGTTCACGGCTTCGCGCATGGCCAGGTCGAGAACCTTGCCGTTGAGCGTCGAGTCGTAGCTGGCGGTGCCGCCGAAACCGATGACCTCGCGATTGGACAAGGCGTATTCACCGGCGCCCTGGCTCGAATAAACCACCTCCGATGTGCTGATGTTGACGATGTTCAGCGCCACCTTGGCGTAGGCGATCTGGGTCTTGCCGCGGCCGAGAATGCCGAACAGCTGGTGGTCGCCGACTTCCTTGCGGCCGAATTCGGTGACGTCGCCGGTCACCACGAAATCGGCGCCCTTCAGGCGCTGGGCCTGGCCCTTGATTGCCGCTTCCTGCTGGATCTCGCTCATGTTGTCGCGGTCGAGTACGTTGAAGCGGTTAGTCTGCTGCAGGTGGGTGATCAGGATGGTCTTGGCCTGGCCACCGAGGCGGTCGACCCCATCGGAGAAGATGCCGCGCATGTAGCTGGAACGGTTGTCGAACTTGCCCACGGCAATCGGTGCACGCACACCGCTGTAGGGGCGGCTGACGCTTTCGACCTGCTGCACGGCAACAGCAGTGGACGTTTCGGTGGCACAGCCGGCAATGGACCCGACAGCCAGGGCGGCTGCCAGCACGAGTCCTTGTGATGCGTATCTCACGCGTGTACTCCAGATGAATAGTGGCAATTTGCAATGATCTTGTATTCTGCCACGTTGTCTCGGCTGCCAGTCGGAAATCTTGAGGGTGAACGTGAAGATGACAGGCCGTCAGCCATTCATCTGCGTGTGCCGCGATGAATGCAGAGCGGGGCAAGCCTACCCCCACGCGCCATCTGGCAGCATGGGGGCCGGCTTGCCCCGCCCGGTATTACAGAAGCTTCAGTGACGCTTGCGGTTGGTGATCAGGGTGCCCACGCCGCTGTCGGTGAAGATCTCCAGCAGCACCGCGTTTGGTACGCGGCCGTCGATGATGTGCGAGCTGTTCACGCCGCCTTGCACTGCATCCAGCGCGCACTTGATCTTCGGCAGCATGCCGCCGTAGATGGTGCCGTCGGCGATCAGTTCGTTGACCTGCTCGGTGGTCAGGCCGGTCAGGACCTGGCCCTGCTTGTCCATCAAGCCGGCGATGTTGGTCAGCAGCATCAGCTTTTCAGCCTTCAGTGCTTCGGCAACCTTGCCTGCCACGAGGTCGGCGTTGATATTGTACGACTCACCGTTGGCACCCACGCCGATTGGCGCGATCACCGGGATGAAGTCACCTTTGACCAGCATGTTGAGCAGGTCGGTGTTGACGCTCACCACTTCGCCGACGTGACCGATGTCGATGATTTCCGGCTGGGTCATCTCAGGGGTCTGGCGGCTGACGGTGAGCTTCTTCGCACGAATCAGCTCGGCGTCCTTGCCGGTCAGGCCGATGGCGCTGCCGCCATGGCGGTTGATCAGATTGACGATGTCCTTGTTGACCTGGCCGCCGAGGACCATTTCCACCACGTCCATGGTCGCGGCGTCGGTGACGCGCATGCCATCGATGAAGTGGCTCTCGATCGACAGGCGCTTGAGCAGGTCGCCGATCTGCGGGCCGCCACCGTGCACGACCACAGGGTTGATGCCCACGGCCTTCATCAGCACGATGTCACGGGCGAAGCCGGTCTTGAGCTCTTCGCTCTCCATCGCGTTGCCGCCGTACTTGATCACCAGGGTCTTGCCGACAAAGCGGCGGATGTAAGGCAGCGCTTCGGACAAAACCTCGGCTACATGGGAAGCGGCATCGCGATCGAGGGTCATGCAGGGCTCCTGTAAGGAACAGATAGTCGGTCAGAACGGCAGTTGCAGCTCAGGGGCAACCCGCAGCAACTGGGCACGGAAAACATCCTTGATACGTTGCAACTCGGCGGCGCTTTCAGCCTCGAAACGCAGCACCAGCACTGGCGTAGTGTTGGACGCGCGGACCAGGCCCCAGCCGCTGGCGTAGTCGACCCGCACACCGTCGATGGTGGTCAGGTTGGCTTCGCCCCAGTCGGCGTCGCGTTGCAGTGCATCAATGATGCTGAATTTACCCTCGTCGGTCACATCAATATTGATTTCCGGGGTGGAAATATCGTTCGGGAAGGCAGCGAACAGCTCTTCGGCGCTCTGCGAGGCCTTGCTGAGGATCTCCAGCAGGCGCGCGGCGCTGTAGATGCCGTCGTCGAAACCGTACCAACGCTCCTTGATGAAGATGTGCCCGCTCATCTCGCCAGCCAGCAGCGATCCGGTCTGCTTCATCTTCTTCTTGATCAGCGAGTGGCCGGTCTTCCACATCAGGGCGCGGCCACCGTGCTGTTCGATCAGCGGGGTCAGGCGGCGGGTGCATTTGACGTCGAAGATGATCTCGGCACCCGGATTGCGTTCAAGCACGTCCAGGGCGAACAGCATCAGCAGGCGATCGGGGTAGACGATATTGCCGGTATTGGTCACCACGCCCACGCGGTCGCCGTCGCCGTCGAAGGCCAGGCCGATGTCGGCGCCGGTTTCCCTGACCTTGGCAATCAGGTCTTCGAGGTTCTCCGGCTTGCCCGGGTCCGGGTGGTGGTTGGGGAAGTTGCCGTCGACGTCGCAGAACAGCGGGATGACTTCGCAGCCCAGGGCTTCGATCAGCTGCGGCGCGACCACGCCGGCGGCGCCGTTGCCGCAGTCCACCACGACCTTGAGCTTCTTCGCCAGCTTCACGTCCGCGGTGATCTGCTGGAAGTAGCGATCAAGGATTTCGACCTTCTGCACGCTGCCTTCGCCGCGTGGCACGTCGTTGGTCTTCAGACGGGTCAGCAGGGCCTGGATCTGCTCGTTGGCCAGCGTGTCGCCAGCGATGACGATCTTGAAGCCGTTGTAGTCCGACGGGTTGTGGCTACCGGTGAGCATCACCCCCGATTTGCCGGCCAGCACGTTGGCGGCGTAGTACAGGGATGGGGTCGGCACCAGGCCGACGTCGCTGACCTGGCAACCGGCATCGACCAGGCCTTTGATCAGCTGCTCGACCAGCATCGGGCCGGACAGGCGGCCATCGCGACCAACGGAAATCTGCGGTTCGCCCTGGGCAATGGTCTGGGCGCCGATGGCGCGGCCGATCCAGTAGGCGGTTTCGCCGTGCAGGGTCTTGCCGACCACGCCACGGATGTCATAAGCGCGGAAAATGCTGTCTGGCAGTGCGGCGGGTGCCAGGTGGGCCATGTCGTTCATCTCGGGAAACTCCATTAGTCAGAGGCTTTCTGGGCAGGCGCAAACTGAACGCTTGGACGGTGGATTCGCCAGAGAGTTCGCCATCCTTGGCCTGAACGGTCGTTGCTTGGCTCAGTGGCTACCGGAATGGCCGAAGCCGCCTGCGCCACGCTGGCTCTCGTCGAAGCGCTCGACGATGTCGAAATGCGCTTGTACCACAGGAACCAGGACAAGTTGTGCAATGCGCTCGCCGACAGCGATGGTGAACGGCGTGTTGCCACGGTTCCAGCACGACACCATCAGCTCGCCCTGGTAGTCCGAGTCGATCAGGCCGACCAGGTTGCCGAGCACGATGCCGTGTTTGTGGCCCAGGCCCGAACGCGGCAGGATCATGGCCGCCAGGCCTGGGTCGCCGATGTAGATCGACAGGCCGGTCGGGATCAGCAGGGTCTGGCCCGGCTCAAGGACGGTGTCCTCTTTCAGCAGGGCGCGCAGGTCGAGGCCGGCGGAACCCGGGGTGGCGTATTGCGGCAGCGGGAATTCGCTGCCCAGGCGTGGGTCGAGGATCTTGGCTTGAAGAGCGTGCATGTAACTTATTGAACCTGGTTGAGCCGTTCGGCGATGAAGGCGACCAGTTGCCGGGCGATCTTGCCCTTGCTGGTCTGCGCGAAGAGAGTCTGGTGCTGCTGGCGGTCGATCACGGTCAGGGCATTTTCCTCGCTGTTGAAGCCGATGCTGGGGTTGGCCACATCATTGGCGACGATCAGGTCGAGGTTCTTGTCCTTGAGCTTGCGCGTGGCGTAATCGAGCAAGTGTTCGGTCTCGGCGGCGAAGCCGACGCTGAACGGGCGGTCGGCGCGGCCAGCGAGGGTGGCAAGGATATCCGGATTGCGCACCATCTGCAGCAGCATGCCGTCGCCGGTCGTAGGATCTTTCTTGAGCTTTTGCGGGGCGACTACTTCTGGACGGTAGTCCGCGACTGCAGCGGAAGCGATGAACAGGTCGCACGGCATGGCCGCTTCACAGGCCGCAAGCATGTCCCGTGCGCTGACCACGTCGATACGCTGCACGCGGTCGGGGGTCTGCAGGTGCACGGGGCCCGTAACGAGGGTCACCCGAGCACCGGCTTCGGCGGCCGCCTCGGCCAGGGCGAAGCCCATCTTGCCAGAGCTATGATTGGTGATGTAGCGCACCGGGTCGATGTTTTCCTGGGTCGGGCCGGCAGTAATCAGCACGTGTTTGCCGGTCAGCGCCTGGCGCTTGAAGCTTTCCGCGGCGCACCAGGCCAGGTCGGTGGCTTCGAGCATGCGGCCCAGGCCCACGTCGCCGCAGGCCTGGCTGCCCGAGGCCGGGCCGAACACCTGGATACCGCGGCTCTTGAGCAGGTCGAGGTTGGCCTGGGTGGCCGGGTCGCGCCACATCGCCTGGTTCATCGCTGGGGCCACGGCCACGGTGGCGTCGGTCGCCAGCACCAGGGTGGTCAGCAGGTCGTCGGCCATGCCTTGGGCCAGGCGCGCCATGAGGTCGGCAGTGGCCGGGGCAATCAGTACCAGGTCGGCCCATTTGGCCAGTTCGATGTGGCCCATGGCCGCTTCGGCGGCAGGGTCGAGCAGATCCATGTGCACCGGGTGGCCGGACAGCGCCTGCAGGGTCAGCGGGGTGATGAATTCGGCACCACCACGGGTCATGACGACGCGCACCTGCGCGCCGTGCTCCAGGAGTCGGCGAATCAGTTCGGCACTTTTGTAGGCGGCAATGCCACCTCCGACGCCGAGAACGATGCGCTTGCGATACAGCCGCTGCATAGGCTTGCCTTTTTCCAGTGAGAGCGGGCGGCGACGTTTGAACATGCCTGCGGCAGAACGTCGCATGTACGAGGCGAAATAGATTAACACAGGGCCGAAACGGGCCGCAGCACGGGTAGGGAGCGGGAATGAATATCAGGGAATGGCCGTCAGAAGAGCGGCCAAGGGAGAAGTTGTTGCAGCGTGGGGCCGGGAGCTTGACCGATGCGGAATTGCTTGCCGTATTTCTCGGCTCTGGCGTGCGCGGGTGCAATGTCGTTGAGTTGGCGCGACGGTTGTTGGTGAAGTTCGGTGGCTTGCGGCAGTTGCTGGAAGCCGAGCGGGACGCCTTTGTCGGTGAACTCGGCCTGGGGCCGGTGCGGTACGGCCAATTGCAGGCATTGCTGGAGATTGGGCGCAGGCACCTTGCCACGACCATTGAGCGAGAATCGGCAATGGACAGCCCGGCGGCAGTGCGACGCTATCTGAAATCCATGCTCAGGCATGAGGTGAGCGAGGTGTTCGGCTGCCTGTTTCTGGATTCCAAGCACCGGCCGTTGGCGTTCGAGATCCTGTTCAGGGGTACGATAGACCGGGCGAGCGTCTACCCGAGAGAAGTGGTGCGTCGGGCGCTGCAACACAATGCGGCGGCGCTGATCCTGTGCCATAACCATCCCTCGGGCAACTGCGAGCCGAGCCAGGATGATGTGCACCTGACGCTGTCGCTGAAGCGGGGTTTGGGGTTGATTGATGTGCGGGTGCTGGATCACATCATCATCGGCGACGGCGAGCCGTTGTCGATGGTCGAGCATGGGTGGATTGTGGCTTAGGCGGGGCGATACGGTCAGGGCTGCAAGGCGCCTGTCTTGAGGGGTTTGGCGCCTATGAGATCGAGCGCCGCCCGCGCAGCGCTCGGTCCCACAGCCGCCAGACCTTGCAAGGCGGGCCGCAAAAACTTAGCGGGTCACAGAAACCTTGCTGAAATCCAGCCGCCCGAACGGGCTCACCTGATAACCCTCGACCCCTTGGCGCAACAGCGTCGCCGCCGTCGGGTGCGCCAATGGCACCCACAGCGCCTGCTGCTGGATCAAGGTCTGCGCCTGCTGGTAAAGGCGGCTACGCACGCTCTGGTCGTTGGTGGTGCGCCCGGCACTGATCAGCTGGTCCAGGCGGTTGTCGCAGAAGCGGGCGAAGTTGGTCCCCGATTGCACCGCCGCGCAAGAAAACTGCGGGCTGAGGAAGTTGTCAGGGTCGCCGTTGTCGCCAGCCCAGCCCATGAACAGCAGGTCGTGTTCGCCTGCCTTGGCCCGGCGGATCAGCTCGCCCCACTCGATCACGCGGATCTCGGCCTTGATGCCGATCTTCCCCAGGTCCGCCTGGAGCATCTGTGCACCCAGGCTTGGGTTGGGGTTGAGCAGGCTGCCCGACGGACGGGTCCAGAGGGTGGTGCTGAAGCCATCAGCCAGGCCAGCCTTGGCCAGCAGCGCCTTGGCTTTGTTCAGGTTCAGCGGATAGCCGGGCAGGTCCTTGGCGTAGCTCCAGGTGTTGGGCGGGTAGGGGCCGCTGGCAGCGGTGGCGGTGTCTTCGAATACGGCCTTGAGGTAGGCCTGCTTGTCGAAGGCCAGGTTGATCGCCTGGCGCACCTCAGGCTTGTCCAGCGGCGGGTGTTCGCTGTTGATGGCGACAAAGGCGGTCATGAATGCCGGGGTGGTGGCGACCTTGAGGTTGCCGTCCTTGCCGGCCTCGGCGATGTCCACTGGCTTGGGCGAAAGGGCTACCTGGCATTCGTTGCGCTTGAGTTTTTGCAGGCGCACGTTGGCGTCGGTGGTGATGGCGAAGATCAGCGGGTCGACCGCCGGCTTGCCGTCGAAGTAATCCGGGTTGGCGCGGTAACGCACCACGGCGTCCTTCTGGAAGCGCTGGAACACGAACGGGCCGGTGCCGATCGGTTGGCTGTTGAGCTTTTCCGGGGTGCCGTCCTTCATCAGCTTGTCGGCGTACTCGGCCGAGTAGATCGAGGCGAAGCCCATGCTCAGGGTGGCCAGGAAGGTGGCGTCGGCGTGGGTCAGGGTGAAGCGCACAGTGTTCGGCTCGGGCGCCTCGATCGTCTTGATCAGGCTGCCCAGCTGCAGCGACTGGGCATGCGGGTAGCCGCCCGGAGCGGTCTTGTGCCAGGCGTGGGCGGGGTAGAGCATGCGCTGGAAGCTGAACAGCACGTCGTCGGCGTTCAGTGCACGGGTGGGTTTGAAGTACGGCGTAGTGTGGAACTTCACCCCGTCGCGCAGCTTGAAATCGTAGGTCAGGCCATCGGCCGACACCGTCCAGCTCTGCGCCAGGCTAGGCACCACCTTGCCCTGGGCCGCGTCGAACTCGACCAGGCGGTTCATCAGCACGTCGGCCGAGGCATTGGTGGTTGTCAGCGAGTTGTACTGAACCACGTCGAAGCCTTCGGGGCTGGCCTCGGTGCAGACACTCAACGGGGCGGCCTGGGCAACGCCTGCGGCAAACAGGGAGGTGAACAATAAGGAAAGGGCGGCAGCACGCATGGTGGCTCCTTGGCTGGTCGATGGCCCATCTGCCGGCGCAGTCTGGAAACGTCCTACCCTAGTGCGCGAGAAAGGAAATGACCACCTTCTTTTTCAGGTGCTTGGCGACGAGCGGTCGACAGTGTGGCGAGCGAGTCGTTATGCTGCTCGCGCACGATTCGTAGCAGCGGAATGCTCATCTTCTGTTGTTGCGGCGTAGTCTTTCTGGTATAAAGCAGCGCTCTTTTCTAGGGGCTCGGCCTGTCGCATCAGCGGATCCGGTCGGTAAGACCTCCAGAATCACGGCGCCTGGCGCCAAAGACTGAGAGATTAAGCGGCCAACCCATGCCGGGTTGGGCATGTGGTTTTAGAGGGCTGAGTCATGTCGAGAGTCTGTCAAGTTACTGGTAAGGGTCCAGTAACCGGGAACAACATTTCCCACGCAAACAACAAAACCCGTCGTCGTTTCCTGCCGAACCTGCAGCACCACCGTTTCTGGGTTGAATCCGAGAAGCGTTTCGTGCGTCTGCGCGTATCTGCCAAAGGCATGCGTATCATCGACAAGCGCGGCATCGACGCCGTTCTGGTTGATATCCGTAAAGCTGGCGCCAAGGTTTAAGGGAGAACATCATGCGTGAATTGATCCGTCTGGTTTCGAGTGCCGGTACCGGCCACTTCTACACCACCGACAAGAACAAGCGCACCACTCCGGACAAAATCGAGATCAAGAAATACGATCCGGTTGTTCGCAAGCACGTGGTGTACAAGGAAGCCAAGATCAAGTAATTGATCGGCGACCTGAAAAAAAACCCGCATCCGAAAGGACGCGGGTTTTTTTATGCCTGCGGCAAGGTCAGTTGAAGCTGAAGCCTTGGATCAACTGGTTGGCATCGGTATTGATGTGAATCCGGGTAGCGTCGTATTCGTGGGTGCTCATCTCGTTGGGGCCCACGACACGAGGGCAACCGGTTATTTCGGTAATGGTGCCTTTGACCGATGGCTCGTAAGGCGTACCGATCAGATGAGCGAGGGATTGCAGGATTTCGTCGTTGTTCATGTGCAGTTTCCTTGATTGAGGATGGCCCGATGTGGGCTGGGTCATCCTCCTGCATGCCTGCAAGCCGACTGCGTTACATAGTTACTTCTGCTCGAACATTACATAGATCTTGCGGCACGGCTCCAGCACCTCCCAGGTGCCCTTGAAGCCGGCCGGGATGACAAACCGATCACCGGTACGCAAGGTTTTGGCCCCACCATCCTGGTCGCGTAGCACCGAAACGCCCTGGACGATCTCGCAATATTCATGTTCGGTGTAGCTCACCGTCCATTGCCCGATTTCACCTTCCCAGACGCCCGCGGCGAACTGCCCGCATGGGCTGGAATAATGGTTGTAGACAGCCTGGTCCGGCTCGCCCTTGAGGATTTTTTCCGCGGCTGGGCGGTAGCGTTCGGCCTCGGTGAGAACCTGGGCGAAGTCGATGATGCTGGCGATGCTCATGGTGCGGCTCCTTTTGTTGTTTAATAAAATGCACATCAGTAGGCTTTTAGGCCGTTCTTGTCAAATATATTGATACTTTACCCCGCCTGGTTTAGGGTATCGCTTGCCAGTGTGCGTTCGTCGCCCGGCCAGAATTCTGACAACGCCTGTGAGTCCTCAGTGCGGCGTTGCACCTAAACAAGAGGAGGAGTTTCGTATGACCACCCTGACCCGTGCGGATTGGGAACAACGTGCCCAGCAACTGAAGATCGAAGGCCGCGCCTTCATCAACGGCGAATACACCGACGCCGCATCCGGTGAAACATTCGACTGCCTGAGCCCGGTCGACGGACGCTTCCTGGCCAAGGTGGCCAGCTGCGACCTGGCCGACGCCAACCGCGCCGTGGAAAACGCCCGTGCCACCTTCGATTCCGGCGTCTGGTCGCAACTGGCCCCGGCCAAGCGCAAGGCCACGCTGATCCGCTTCGCCGACCTGTTGCGTAAAAACGTGGAGGAGCTGGCGCTGCTGGAAACCCTGGACATGGGCAAGCCGATCAGTGACTCCTCCAGCATCGACATCCCGGGTGCGGCGCAAGCCATTCACTGGACTGCCGAAGCCATCGACAAAGTCTACGACGAAGTCGCCCCGACCCCACACGACCAGCTCGGCCTGGTTACCCGTGAGCCAGTAGGCGTGGTCGGCGCCATCGTACCGTGGAATTTCCCGCTGCTGATGGCTTGCTGGAAACTCGGCCCGGCACTTGCCACCGGTAACTCGGTAGTGCTCAAGCCGTCCGAAAAATCCCCGCTGACCGCCATCCGTATCGCCCAGCTGGCGATCGAAGCCGGCATCCCGGCAGGTGTACTGAACGTGCTGCCAGGGTATGGCCACACCGTGGGCAAGGCCCTGGCTCTGCACATGGACGTCGACACTCTGGTGTTCACCGGTTCCACCAAGATCGCCAAGCAGTTGATGGTCTACGCCGGCGAGTCGAACATGAAGCGCATCTGGCTGGAAGCCGGTGGCAAGAGCCCGAACATCGTCTTCGCCGACGCTCCGGACCTGCAAGCCGCCGCTGAAGCTGCCGCCAGCGCCATTGCCTTCAACCAGGGCGAAGTGTGTACTGCCGGTTCGCGTCTGCTGGTCGAGCGCTCGATCAAGGACAAGTTCCTGCCGATGGTGGTCGAGGCCCTCAAGGGCTGGAAACCAGGCAACCCGCTGGACCCACAGACCACTGTCGGTGCCCTGGTCGATACCCAGCAGATGAACACCGTGCTGTCGTACATCGACGCCGGCCACAAGGATGGCGCCAAGCTGCTGGCCGGTGGCAAGCGCACCCTGGAAGAGACCGGTGGCACCTACGTCGAGCCGACCATCTTCGACGGCGTGACCAACGCCATGCGCATCGCCCAGGAAGAAATCTTCGGCCCAGTGCTGTCGGTGATCGCTTTCGATACCGCCGAAGAAGCCATCGCCATTGCCAACGACACCCCATACGGCCTGGCCGCCGGTATCTGGACCTCGGACATTTCCAAGGCCCACAAGACTTCCCGAGCCGTGCGCGCTGGCAGCGTCTGGGTCAACCAGTATGACGGCGGCGACATGACCGCACCGTTCGGCGGCTTCAAGCAGTCGGGCAACGGCCGTGACAAGTCGCTGCACGCACTGGAGAAGTACACCGAGCTGAAAGCGACCTGGATCAAGCTGTAATCCAGGGGGCCGCCTGGCGGCCCTGCCAATGGCCGGGGCGGTTCATACCGCCCCGGCTTCGTCGTTTTTGCAATTCGACAATTCTGCCTGGGAGGCTGCAATGCGTTGGGGAACCTATTTTGCCGTGCTGGCGTCGGTGCTCAGTGTCGGGCTCGCGCTCGGCGTGAGCATGCCGCTGGTGTCCCTGCGCCTGGAGGCCTGGGGCTACGGTGGGTTCGCCATCGGCGTGATGGCGGCGATGCCGGCGCTGGGCGTGCTGCTCGGAGCCAGCCTGGCCAGCCGCCTGGCCGGCTGGGTAGGCGTACCCTCGGCGATGCGCCTGTGCCTGTGGGGAGGGGCGTTGTCCATTGGCCTGGTGGCGTTGCTGCCGAGCTACCCGTTGTGGCTGGCCCTGCGTTTGCTCATCGGCATGTCGCTGACCGTGGTGTTCATCCTCGGCGAAAGTTGGATCAACCAATTGGTAGTCGAGCAATGGCGCGGTCGCCTGGTGGCCTTGTACGGCAGTAGCTACGCCCTGAGCCAGCTTGCCGGGCCTCTGGTGCTGGGTTTCCTGGGTTCCGACGATGACTTCGGCTTCTGGGCCGCGACCAGCCTGTTGCTGTTGGCGCCGTTACTGTTGTTGGGCCGGGGTGGCGCACCGAGCACCGAAGCATGCAGCGTAACCTTCGGCGACCTGTTCGCCTTCTGCCGGCGTTTGCCGGTCATCGCCTGGGCTGTCGCCTTGTTCGCCGCTTTCGAAGCGATGATTCTGACATTGTTGCCGGTGTATTGCCTGCAGCAGGGCTTCACTACCGAAATTGCCTTGTTCATGGTCAGCACCGTGGTAGTAGGCGATGCCGTGCTGCAGCTGCCGATCGGGGCACTGGCCGACCACATGTCGCGGCAGGCCCTGTTCAGCGGTTGTGCCGTGACCCTGATGGTTACCAGCCTGGCGATTCCGTTGCTGCTGGAGACGTTGGCGATCTGGCCCTTGTGGGTACTGTTCGGTGCTAGCGCCGGTGGCTTGTTCACCTTGTCGCTGATCTTGATCGGCGAGCGTTACCGCGATGATGCGCTGGTGCGGGCCAACGCTCATGTGGCGCAGCTGTGGGGAATCGGGTGCCTGCTCGGGCCATTGCTGGCAGGTGCGGGCAGCCAGTGGATCAGCGGCCATGCGCTGCTGTGGCTGATGGCGGCAGGGGCCGCCGGCCTGGTGGTGCTGACCCGGCGGCCCGGGGCCTTTGAGCCCGCGTCTGCCTGATAGAGTTTGGGGCTGCGCAGCAGCCCCGGCAATTGTTGCTACAACATCTTCTCCAGCCCAACTGCCTTGCTGATCCAGGCATTGAACCTGCGCCAGAGACCACCCGGCTCGGAGGTCAGCATGTGCCGTTGGCCATTGTCCTCAGTGGCCCAGACCAGCTTGTCACCCACCAGTTTGACCTGGTAACTCAACGCCGGCGCCATACCCTGCTGGGCCAGTTCGCGGGTGTACTCGGCCAGCTCCGGGCTGTCCACCAGCACGCCGACCTCGGTGTTCCACAGCACCGAGCGCGGGTCGAAGTTGAACGAGCCGATGAAGGTCTTGCGCCGGTCGAACACGATGGCCTTGGTGTGCAAACTTGAATCCGAACTGCTGCCGTGGAAGCTCAGGCGCGCAGGTGTCGGGTCGCCGGGCTGACGACGCAGTTCGAACAGCTGCACGCCGTGTTCGAGCAGGGCACGGCGATAGGGTGCATAACCGCCATGAACAGCCGGCACATCGGTGGCCTCCAGCGAGTTGGTCAGCAACTTCACCGAAGCCCCGGCGTCGGCCCGGCCGGTCAGGTACAGCAGGCCCGGCTCGCCCGGTACGAAATAGGCCGACATCAGGATCAGCTCGTGCTGCACGCTGGCCAGGTCCGGTGCCAGCTGCTGGCTCATCAACAACTGTGGGTCCGGCTCATCATCGGCCAGCACCTTGCTCGGGGCATCCCACAGCGCTTGGGCGTGGGCCCAGATCAGCTCGTTACGCCATACATGCAGGCGCGGCTGCGACTGGTAGGACATGAGCCGGTCGTACAGGGCCTTGCGCTCTACCCGCGCCTGGGCCAGGGACACTTCCAGGCGCTGGCGGCTGGCGCGCAGGTCGTCGGCATCCGGTGCCTGCCAGAGGAAATCGGTGATCGGCCGGCTCAGGGCGCTGTTCCAGTACTGGTCGAAGCTGTGCCCCAATTGCTCGGCCACCGGGCCGACGCCGAGCAGGTCGATGTCGGTGAAGTTGAGGTTGGGTTCGGCATCGAAGTACTCGTCACCCAGGTTGCGCCCACCGACGATGGCCATGCTGTTGTCCACCAGGAACAACTTGTTGTGCATGCGCCGGTGCTGGCGCGACAGGTTGAACAGGCGGCCGACTGCCCGCGTCGCGCCGGTGCTGCGCCCCAGGTGCAAGGGGTTGAACACGCGGATCTGGATGTTCGGGTGGGCATCGAGGGTGCCCATGATGGTGTCCAGGCCGTCGCTGGTGGTGTCGTCGAGCAGGATGCGCACGCGCACGCCGCGGTCGGCTGCGCGCAGCAGTTCGTGTACCAGGGCGCGGGTGCTCAGCCCGTCGTGAACGATGTAGTACTGCAGGTCGATGCTCGCCTGCGCGTTGCGGATCAACTCGGCGCGGGCGCGGAATGCCTCGTTGCTGTTGGGCAGCAGGCGAAAGCCCGAGCGCCCCTCATAGGGTGCGGCCTGGCGTAGTACCGAGCGGCCGAAGGCCGACTCGCTGGCCGGCAGCGCCTGGCTGGTTTCACGGGGCGTGCCGATGCTGGCGCAGCCGTTGAGGCCGAGCAGCAGCACCAGCAGCAGAGGCAAGGCTCGCTGGAGTCTCAAGGGGGTATCGTCCTGTACGGCAAAGCGCTAAGGGGTTGGACTACCAAAGGCGGCGCAAAGTTACGCCCCGGCGTGGTCTTCAGCCAGTAGACGAATGGCGGTTTCCCCGACCTTGCGCACAGCCGCTTCGATCTGTGGCGTTGGCCGCGCGGCAAAATTCATGCGCAGACAATGGCGGAATTTGCCCGAGGCCGAGAAAATGCTGCCCACGGCGATCTGTACGCCCTGTTCGAGTAAAGCGCGGTTCAGCCGTAGCGTATCGAAATGTTCAGGCAATTCCACCCACAGCATGAAGCCGCCCTGCGGTCGGCTGACCCGGGTGCCGGCCGGGAAATAGCAGGTTACCCAGTCGCTCATCAGGTCGCGACCACGCTGGTACTGGCTGCGCATGCGTCGCACATGGGGCTGGTAGTGGCCGGCGGCAATGAAGTCGGCGATCGCCAGTTGCGGCTGGCTGGCGGTGCTGCCAGTGCTGATGTATTTCATGTGCAGCACCCGCTCCAGATATCGGCCGGGGGCGACCCAACCGATGCGCAGGCCTGGGGCGAGGGTCTTGGAGAACGAACTGCACAGCAGCACGCGGCCGTCGTCGTCGAACGACTTGAGGGTGCGCGGGCGCGGGTAGGTGTAGGCCAGGTCGCCATACACGTCGTCTTCGAGGATCGCCACATCGTAGCGCTGGGCCAGGCTCAGCAGGGCTTTCTTGCGTGCTTCGGGCATGATGTAGCCAAGCGGGTTGTTGCAGCTCGGGGTGATCTGGATGAGCTTGATCGGCCATTGTTCAAGCGCCAGCTCCAAGGCTTCAAGACTGATGCCGGTGACCGGGTCGGTAGGAATTTCCAGGGCCTTCATGCCCAGGCCCTTGAGGGTCTGCATGGCGCCGTGGAAGCTTGGCGAGTCGACCGCCACGATATCGCCTGGCTCGCACACTGCGCGAATGCTGCACGACAGCGCCTCGTGGCAGCCCGTGGTCACCACCAGGTCGGCCGGGCTCAGGCGGCAGCCGGAGTCGAGCGTCAGCCGGGCGATCTGCTCGCGCAGGGCCAGGTTGCCATGGATATTGTCGTAGTACAGGCCCGGCATGTCCTGGCGCCGGCTCAGTTTGGCGAGGCTGCGCAGCAGTGGCTTGAGGGTCGGGCTGTCGATGTCGGGCATGCCGCGGCCGAGCTGAATGACGTCCTGACGCGGGGTACTGCGCACCAGTTCGAGCACCTGTTCCCATTGCGAGATATCCACCGGGCGTTGGGCCGGGCGGCTGACGGCGGGCAGGGCAGGAAGATGGCGATGGTCGCTGACGAAGTAGCCGGACTTGGGCCGTGGCGAAACCATGCCGCTGTCTTCGAGCATGCGGTAGGCCTGCTGTACGGTGCTCAGGCTGACGCCATGCTCCACGCTCAGGGCGCGCACCGATGGCAGGCGCTGGCCGGGGCGGTAGAGGCCCTGTTCGATGCGCGCACCGAGCAGCTCGGCGAGGTTCAAGTAGAGGGTCAAGGCATACTCCTACGCTTCTTATAGGAAGCGACCAGTACAGTTGCGTTGAAAATACAGCATTCAGGCGTCAGAGGACCAATGCTGTATGGGAATAATAAGCCGGCATTGGATCTGTATTGCCGGGCCTGTCGTCGCGCATGCTTTCTCCACGGTTACGCACTGAATGGGAGAGAGCAGCGATGGGTGGCATGAGCGATGTGCGCTTGCAACTGTTGGCCAGGGAACTGGACGCCGGGCAGCAGACCAAGGTG
Organism: Pseudomonas sp. NBRC 111130; assembly: GCF_001320485.1. Taxonomy (NCBI): domain Bacteria; kingdom Pseudomonadati; phylum Pseudomonadota; class Gammaproteobacteria; order Pseudomonadales; family Pseudomonadaceae; genus Pseudomonas; species Pseudomonas sp. NBRC 111130. The sequence goes on along the minus strand of NZ_BCBG01000050.1, from coordinate 16,781 downwards.
TTCAACGCACCGGAAGGGCTCGGGCGTTGGGGGCTGATGCTGCATCGCTGGCACACCCGCCGGGCCCTGCTGCAGCTGGACGATGACCAGCTGCGGGATATCGGGCTGAGCTGGGAACAGGCACGTACCGAGGGGTGCAAGCCCTTCTGGAGAGACTGACGCGGTCAACTGTAGGAGCGGCCTTGTGTCGCGAAAGGGCTGCGCAGCGGCCCCAGGTTTCAGCTTCGCCGCTGAAGTTGCTAGGGCCGCTTTGCGGCCCTTTCGCGACACAAGGCCGCTCCTACAGGGGGTAGCGCTGGTTTTCACACCAGCTCTTTCAGGCGATGCCAGAGCATTCCCAGGGCCAGTATCGGCGAGCGCAGGTGCTTGCCGCCGGGGAAGGTGACATGCGGCACCTTGGCGAACAGGTCGAAGCGCCCGCTTTCCTGGCCGCTGATCGCTTCACCCAGCAGGCGTGCGGCCAGGTGCGTGGCGTTCAGGCCGTGGCCGGAATAGGCCTGGGCGTAATAGACATTCGGCTGGCTGGCCAGGCGGCCGACCTGTGGCAGGCGGTTGGCGCCGATGCCTATCATGCCGCCCCACTGATAATCGATGCGCACATCGGCCAGTTGCGGGAACACCTTGATCATCTTCGGCCGCATGTAGGCCGCGATGTCTTTAGGGTCGCGGCCGGAATAGTGGCAGGCACCTCCGAACAGCAGGCGGCGGTCTGCCGACAGGCGATAGTAGTCCAGCGCTACGCGTTGGTCGCACACCGCCATGTTCTGCGGCAGCAACTGATGCGCGCGTTCTTCGCTGAGCGGCTCGGTGGCAATGATGTAGCTGCCGGCTGGCAGCACCTTGCCGCCCAGTTCGCGGTTGAGGTCGTTGTGGTAGGCATTGCAGCACAGCACCAGAGTCTTGGCGCGCACCCGGCCCTGAGCGGTGTGCACCTGGACTTCGGGGCCGTAGTCGATGCGCGTGACCTCGGACTGCTCGAACAGCTTCACGCCCAGGCGACTGGCGACAGCCGCTTCACCCAAGGCCAGGTTGAGCGGGTGCAAGTGGCCCGAGCCCATGTCGATCAGGCCGCCGACATAGCGATCGGAGCCCACCACGCTGTGCATCTCATCCTTGCCGACCAGGCGCAACGCGTGGCGGTAGCCCAGGCTGCGCAGTTCATCGGCACTCTCGGCAAAACCCTTCAGCTCTTCGGCTTTGTTGGCCAGGTCGCAGTAACCCCAGGTCAGGTCGCAGGCAATGGCGTGACGTTCGACCCGTTCGCGGACGATCTCCACGGCTTCCAGGCCCATCAGCTTCATGCTGCGTACGCCTTCCTCGCCGATCACTGGAAGAAACTGCTCCAGGCCGTGGCCGACGCCGCGGATCAGCTGGCCGCCATTGCGCCCGCTGGCTCCCCAGCCGAGCTTGCGGGCTTCCAGCAGGACCACCGAGAAGCCGCGCTCGGCCAGTTCGATAGCCGTGTTCAGCCCCGAATAGCCGCCACCGACGATACACACATCTGCGCTGTGCTCACCTTGCAGGAAGGAATGGTCCGGGTGGGGCGCGCTGCTGGCGGCGTAATAGGAAGCGGCGTGCTGCGCGCTGTGGATCATGGGCGAAGTCCTGTTGCTGTTCTGAAAGTGGCAGAATAAGCCGAGGCCTGACAGTTGGCCTTATAATTCAGCCTGATTTAAATTTCATGTGTTTCTCCGGCCATGTCCTGCAACCGTCACAAAATCCATTTCCTGCGCGAACTGATCCCTTCATTCGAATGTGAGCCCGGCTGCCATGACTGCTGCGGGCCGGTCACCACCTCGTCTGAAGAGATGGCTCGCCTGCCGCGCAAGACCCAGGCCGAGCAGGATGCCGCGCTGGAGCACCTGAACTGCGTGCACCTGGGCCCCAACGGCTGCACCGTCTATGAAGAACGGCCGATGATCTGCCGCCTGTTCGGCACCACGCCGCGCCTGGCCTGCCCACGCGGCCGTGGCCCGGACCCGATGATCGAGCCCGAAGCCGAGCAGCTGGTTCATCAGTTCATCGCCAGCACGCGTCAGGTGCTGGTCTAGGCTCAGTCCGGGATTGGCAGGCAGAGGCTCTCCTTCACCTCTTCCATGACGATGTAGCTCTTCGATTCGCGCACGTGCGGCAGTTTCAGCAGGATGTCGCCGAGCAGCTTGCGGTACGAGGCCATTTCCGAAATGCGTGCTTTCACCAGGTAGTCGAAGTCCCCCGAGACCAGGTGGCATTCCAGCACATGGGGCAGTTTGAGCACCGCCCGGCGAAACTCCTCGAAGGTATCGCCGGACTTGTAGTCCAGGCTGATTTCCACGAACACCAGCAGGCTGCCCTTGAGGTGCTGCGGATTCAGCCGGGCGTTGTAGCCCATGATGATACCCTCGCGCTCCAGGCGACGTACGCGCTCGGTGCAAGGGGTGGTGGAAAGCCCAACTTTCTCGCCCAGTTCGGTGAAGGAAATACGCCCGTCATTCTGCAGGATGCGCAGAATGTTACGGTCGATCTTGTCCAGTTCACGCTTGCTCTGGTGCTGGGTTCTCATAGGGGATGCCCCTCCGTGAAAGGCGATTTTGCCGAGAATTCTCGCCAATAATAGGCTTTTATATAGTGAAATGCACTGGGCTTAGATTCTTATACTGCGCGCATCCATGCCATATCAACAAAATAGCGGTGCGCCGCGTGCGAGGGATGAACAATGCGAGTATTGGTACTTGGTAGCGGTGTGATCGGTACCGCCAGTGCCTATTATCTGGCCCGGCAAGGCTTCGAGGTGACCGTGGTCGACCGCCAACCGGCAGTGGCCCTGGAAACCAGCTTCGCCAACGCCGGCCAGATCTCGCCCGGCTATGCCTCGCCTTGGGCCGCCCCAGGCGTACCGCTGAAAGCCATCAAGTGGCTGCTGGAGCGCCATGCGCCCCTGGCCATCAAGCTGACCGGTGATGTCGACCAGTACCTGTGGATGGCGCAGATGCTGCGCAACTGCACCGCCAGCCGCTACGCGGTGAACAAGGAGCGCATGGTGCGCCTGTCCGAGTACAGCCGTGACTGCCTCGACGAGCTGCGTGCCGAAACCGGTATTGCCTACGAGAACCGCAGCCTGGGTACTACCCAGCTGTTCCGCACGCAGGCCCAGGTAGACGCTGCGGCCAAGGACATCGCCGTGCTCGAACAGTCCGGGGTGCCATACGAGTTGCTCGACCGCGACGGCATCGCCCGTGTCGAACCGGCCCTGGCCGGGGTGAAGGACATCCTTGCCGGCGCCCTGCGCCTGCCCAACGATCAGACCGGCGACTGCCAGCTGTTCACCACCAAGCTCGCCGAAATGGCCGTGAAGCTGGGCGTGGAATTCCGCTTCGGTCAGGACATCCAGCGCCTGGACTTCGCCGGTGACCGCATCAACGGCGTATGGATCGACGGCAAACTGGAAACCGCTGACCGCTACGTGCTGGCCCTTGGCAGCTACTCGCCGCAGATGCTCAAGCCACTGGGCATCAAGGCCCCGGTTTATCCGCTCAAGGGGTACTCGCTGACCGTGCCGATCACCGATGCCGACATGGCGCCGACCTCGACCATTCTTGACGAGACCTACAAGGTTGCGATTACCCGTTTCGACAACCGTATCCGCGTGGGCGGCATGGCTGAGATCGCCGGCTTTGACCTGTCGCTGAATCCGCGTCGACGCGAAACGCTGGAGATGATCGTCAACGACCTTTATCCTCGCGGCGGCGACCTCAGCCAGGCCAGTTTCTGGACCGGCCTGCGCCCGGCGACCCCGGATGGTACGCCGATCGTGGGTGCCACTGCGTTCCGCAACCTGTTCCTCAACACCGGCCACGGTACGTTGGGCTGGACCATGGCGTGCGGTTCCGGCCGCCTGCTGGCTGACCTGATTGCGCGCAAGAAACCGCAGATCAGTGCTGAAGGCCTGGACATTTCCCGGTATGGCAACAGCCCGGAAGTCGCCAAGCACGGTCAGACCGCGCCTGCCCACCAGCAGTAAGGTCGCCTGTACCGACCTCTTTGCGGCTAAAGCCGCTCCCACAGCTACCGCATGATCCTGAGTGTTATGCGGCCCCCGTGGGAGCGGCTTCAGCCGCGAAGAACCCAACACCGTTTTCAACCTGTGAATCACCATAAGGCAGCCGCCATGCGTCCCGCCCGCGCTCTGATCGACTTGCAAGCCCTGCGCCACAACTACCGCCTGGCCCGTGAACTGTCCGGTGCCAAGGCCCTTGCCGTGGTCAAGGCCGACGCCTACGGCCATGGCGCCGTGCGTTGCGCCCTGGCCCTGGAGCCAGAGGCCGACGGCTTTGCTGTGGCCTGCATCGAAGAAGCGCTGGAGTTGCGCGCTGCCGGCATCAAGGCGCCGGTGCTGCTGCTCGAAGGCTTTTTCGAAGCCAGCGAACTGGCACTGATCGCCGAGCACGGCCTGTGGTGTGTGGTGCATTCGCTGTGGCAGCTCGAAGCCATCGAGCAGACCCAGATGCACAAGCCACTGACGATCTGGCTCAAGCTCGATAGCGGCATGCACCGCGTCGGCCTCCACCCCAAGGATTACCACGACGCCTACCAGCGCCTGCTGGCCAGTGGCAAGGTTTCGCGCATCGTGTTGATGAGCCACTTCGCTCGTGCCGACGAGCCGGAGGCCGATGCCACCGAGCAGCAGATCGCCGTGTTCAACGCCGCCCGCGAAGGCCTGGCTGCCGAATGCAGCCTGCGCAATTCGCCCGGTGTGCTGGCCTGGCCGCAAGCCCCGAGCGACTGGGTACGCCCAGGCATCATGCTGTATGGCGCCAGCCCCTTCGAAGCCGACCAGCCCCAGGCCGCACGCCTGCAGCCGGTGATGACCCTGCAATCGCGCGTCATCAGCGTGCGCGAGCTGCCTGCCGGGGAACCAGTGGGTTACGGCGCCAGGTTCGTCAGCCCGCGGCCAACCCGCGTTGGTGTGGTTGCCATGGGCTACGCCGATGGCTACCCGCGCCACGCACCCACCGGCACGCCGGTGGTGGTCGCCGGCAAGCGCAGCCAACTGATTGGCCGCGTGTCGATGGACATGCTCTGCATCGACCTGACCGACGTGCCCGAAGCCACCGTCGGCAGCCCGGTCGAGCTGTGGGGCAAGCAGGTGCTGGCCAGTGATGTGGCCATGCAGGCTGGTACCATTCCCTACCAGATCTTCTGCAACCTGAGGCGTGTGCCGCTGGACTATCACGGCGAATAAGGCGCCGAAGCGGACAGCTTGAGGGGCGGTGTGTTGTAAATACTGAACGGCATTGCCATGATATCGTTCACATTCACCCCGCCATCTCACCGTTTCAGGAGGCGCAAGCTTTGGACGTCGGCGAACGACTGCAAGCCATCCGCAAGCTCAAGGGCCTTTCCCAGCGGGAACTCGCCAAGCGCGCAGGGGTGACCAACAGCACCATCTCGATGATCGAGAAGAACAGCGTGAGCCCCTCGATCAGCTCGCTGCGCAAGGTGCTCAGCGGCATTCCCATGTCGATGGTCGAATTCTTTTCGGTCGAACTCGAGGCCGAGAGCCCCGCGCAGATCGTCTACAAGGCCCACGAGCTGATCGACATCTCCGACGGCGCGGTGACCATGAAGCTGGTGGGCAAGTCGCATCCCAACCGTGCCATCGCCTTCCTCACCGAGGTCTACCCGCCGGGTGCCGACACCGGTGCCGAAATGCTCACCCACGATGGCGAAGAAACCGGCATCCTGCTCGAAGGCAAGCTCGAACTGGTGGTGGGCAACGAGATCTTCATCCTCGAAGCGGGCGACAGCTATTACTTCGAAAGCACCCGCCCGCACCGTTTTCGCAACCCGTTCGACGCGCCTGCGCGGCTGATCAGCGCGGCTACCCCTTCGAACTTTTGATCCAGCGCAGTGCATTGCTTCGGCAATACCCCTTTCCAGAGTAGGGTCGTTCCACGGTATCCGGGTTCCCGCTATACTTTTCAACGCTCGCATTACCGTGGCCGCGGGCGTGATTAGCCACCATGAGGGTGTTCGCGTGAACCAAATCAAGAAGATGCTGGCCATACCAGCAGCCGTATTCGCCCTTTGGGCAATGAGCGCAACCGCAGCGACCAACGACGAGCTTGCCAAACGCCTTGAGCCGGTCGGCCAGGTGTGTGTGCAGGGCCAGGAATGCAAGGGTATGGAAGTGGCAGCCGCAGCAGGCGGTGGTGGTGGCGCCAAGACCCCGGATGAGGTGATTGCCAAGCACTGCAACGCCTGCCACGGGTCAGGCTTGCTGGGGGCACCGAAGATTGGCGATACCGCCGCATGGAAAGAGCGCGCGGACCATCAGGGCGGCCTGGACGGGATTCTGGCCAAGGCCATTACAGGCATCAACGCCATGCCGCCCAAAGGCACCTGCGCGGACTGCTCGGATGATGACCTGAAAGGGGCCATCAAGAAGATGTCCGGGCTGTAAGCCACAGATGAATTCACAAGGCCCGCCATTTCTGGCGGGCTTTGTATTTGTGCTGCCTGTGCCGGCCTCTTCGCGGCTAAAGCCGCGAAAGGGCCGGCACAGGCAACCAATCAACTCCGCCCAAGCCCCTGAAGCCAAGGACGGCTTGGAAGGCCCCTCAATGGGGCTGAGTCGGATCTATGCACGACTAGCATTTCTACCAGTTTTATTTTCAAGGTTTTTGAAGAACACTCAATTTTTTTACTGAAGTTCCAAGAGGGGGAAATGTGTTCAAAACGAGTCAGAATAAATTTCCCAGCGCAGAACTCATGTAGCCTCGCACAGCCTGGCTATTCACCTTATGGCTATCGCTCTGCCTTGCAAACCTTGCTTGGCTTCAATGGTAGTCGAGTGGATGCTGCAACAGAGTGTTATCTGTTGGGCAATGGTCGTCGAGCATACAACCCATCATTGATGCGTTTCATTAGCCCGGACAACATGAGTCCATTTTCAGCTGGCGGGTTGAATCCTTACATGTACTGCCTTGCAGATCCCACAAATCGGCAGGACCCGAGTGGTGAATCGCCGATTTTCGGATGGTTCTCTAGGTATTACAGACGTCATTTCCCTAAAAAGCAGAACTTGCCTGCTCCTCTGTACGGCGCAGCGGCCACGGAAACAGAAAAGACTTTCGTTAGCTATCGGAACATACCCAGTAAGTACAAGATGAAAATTGTTCAGCAAGCCGAGAGCGTGCCTGCTGACTACGAGCTGATTGGCTTTCATGGTGGCCAGGAGAGTCATACGCATTCGTTGGAAGCAGGAGTAGATGCAAACCGTTTAAAACGCAATCTTCTTGGCAATGGGTTATACGTTTCCCCTAGCTACCTGCACGCCAATATATATGCTGGGAAGAATGGACGAGTTTTTGGGGTGTATGGAAGAAATGTCGAGCGTTGGAGAGTGGGCGTGCAATTCGATCGTCCGAGTGCTGACATTATGCTAATCAGACCCACTACTTTCAGTAATCTTATTGTGAGGACAGAGATCAGAATGCCGCTTAGGCTCCTTCACCCGCTCAAAGGCGACTCAATCTGATGGTTAGGTATAGCCATTCCTAGCCTGACCTCTGCGATTCTCAGAAATACAACGTTGTGTGAGATCGCCTAGCCCTCAGAGGCCCAGGCAACCAACCCGATGAACTTATGTCCAACCCCTGACCCCATGGATGATTCAGGAGGCCCCGATGCACCTCTGCTCCATCGATCAGGCTGTCGAGTACGTCCTCGACAAGTTGCCAGCCCACATCCACATGGGTCTGCCGCTGGGCCTGGGCAAGCCCAACGCCTTCGTCAATGCCTTGTACACCCGGGTCCGCGACCTGCCTGAGCGCCAGCTGACCATCTACACTGCGCTGTCGCTGGGGCGCCCAGCTCTTGGTGATGGCTTGCAAAAGCGCTTCCTCGAGCCGTTCGTCGAGCGGGTGTTCGCCGACTACGAAGAACTCACCTACCTCGCCGACCTGCGCAACGACAGCCTGCCGCCGAACATCCGCGTCGAGCAGTTCTTCATGCAACCCGGCAGCCTGCTGCACAGCGAAACCGCCCAGCAGGACTACATCAGCAGCAACTACAGCCACGCCGCGCGTGACATCAACGCCAAAGGCCTGAACTTGATCGCCCAACTGGTCGCTGCCACGCCCGAGAAGCCCGTCCACCTGAGCCTGGCCTGCAACCCCGACATCACCCTCGACCTGCAGCCGATGATCGCCAAGCGGCGTGCGGCAGGGGAAACCATCCTCATGCTCGGCCAGGTTCACAGCGAGTTACCGTACATGCCGGGCGATGCCGAACTGCCGATCGATGCGTTCGACCTGCTGATCGACGAGGCGGAGCAGCGCCGACTGTTTTCTACCCCCAACATGCCAGTCACCACGCAGGATCATTGCATTGGTTTGCACGCAAGCTCACTGGTGCGTGACGGTGGCACGCTGCAAATCGGCATCGGCGCCATGGGCGATGCACTGGCGGCGGCATTGCTGGCGCGCCAGGGCGACAACGCGGGCTACCGCGCCTTGCTCGACGAACTGGATATCGGCCCCTGGCAGACGTTGATCGAGCGCGAAGGGGGCCTGGAGGCCTTCACCCAAGGTCTTTACGGTTGCAGCGAGATGTTCGTCAACGGTCTGCTGGCGCTGGTCGAGGCGGGCGTGGTGCGCCGCCCGGCGGATGAGCAGGGTGCGCTGGTGCATGGCGGTTTCTTCCTCGGCCCGCAGGCGTTCTACCAGCGCTTGCGCGAGATGACGCTGGAGCAGCGTGCCCGGTTCAGCATGACCCGCATCAGTTTCATCAACGAATTGTACGGGCAGGAAGACCTCAAGCGCCGCCAGCGCCGCGATGCGCGCTTCGTCAACACGGTGTTCGGCATGACCCTGCTCGGCGCCGGCGTGGCCGACCAGCTGGAGGACGGGCGGGTGCTGAGCGGGGTGGGCGGGCAGTACAACTTCGTCGCCCAGGGCCATGCACTGGAGGGCGGGCGTTCGGTCCTGCTGCTGCGCAGCTGGCGCGAGTCGGGGGGGGAGGTGAGCTCCAACCTGTTCTGGAGCTATGGCCACTGCACCATTCCCCGGCACCTGCGCGATATCGTGGTGACCGAATACGGCATCGCCGACCTGCGCGGGCACACCGATAGCGAGGTGATTGCGCGGTTGCTGGCGGTGAGCGATTCGCGGTTCCAGGGGGCGTTGATGGAACAGGCCAAGCGCGCCGGCAAGCTGGCGAGCGATTTTCAGCTGGATGCGCGGTTTAGCGACAATACGCCTGAGCGTCTGGAAGCAATCAAGGCGCGTCATGGCCGGTTGTTCCCGGAGTATCCGCTCGGTACGGATTTCACGGCCGAGGAGCGGGATTTGTTGCGCGCGCTGAACTGGTTGAAAAGCAAATTCAAACTGAGTGAGGTGCTGGAGCTGGGCAAGGCGGCACTGGAAGCGCCAGGGCCAGAGGGGTTTGAGGCGCACCTGGCGCGGATGCAGCTGGATCGGCCGCAGGGGTTGAAGGAAGAGCTGTATCAGCGGTTGCTGCTGGCGGGGTTGGCGGCGACCAGATAGAAAGGGTTGCTGCCATTCGCGGGCAAGCCCGCTCCCACAGGTACCGCACAGCTTTTAAAACCTGTGCATACCTGTGGGAGCGGGCTTGCCCGCGAAGCAGGCGACGCGGTTACTCGATGAACGAAACCACACCACCTTCCAGCGACTTCACCCGGGCCAGCGATTCGACGCGGTAGCCCTGGCTGTCCAGCTCGGCACGGCCGCCCTGGAACGACTTCTCGATGACGATGCCCAGGCCGGCAACGGTGGCTCCGGCCTGCTTGATGATCGAGATCAGCGCTTGCGATGCCTTGCCGTTGGCCAGGAAGTCGTCGATCACCAGCACGCGGTCGCTGCCGTTGAGGTGGCGCGGCGAGATGGCCACGGTGTTCTCGGTCTGCTTGGTGAATGAATACACCGAGGCGGTCAGCAGGTTCTCGGTCAGGGTCAGCGACTGGTGCTTGCGCGCGAAGATCACCGGTACGCCCAGCTTCAGGCCGGTCATCACCGCCGGGGCAATGCCCGAGGCTTCGATGGTGACGATCTTGGTCACGCCGGCATCGGCGAACAGGCGGGCGAACTCGTCACCGATCAACTGCATCAGCGCCGGGTCGATCTGGTGGTTGAGAAACGCGTCGACTTTGAGAACCTGATCGGAAAGCACGATGCCTTCTTCGCGAATCTTCTGATGCAGTGCTTCCACTGTGTATTCCTCGATGTAACAAAGGTGGCCGCTGGAAGCGGCAGATTTAAAGGATAAGGGTTGATCAGCGTTTGAGCATTGCCCGGATGTCGGCAAGGGCATTGTTGCCGCGTGCGGCCTTGACCTCGACCGGTGCATCGTCCAGGCCTTCCCAGGCCAGGTCGTCGGGCGGTAGTTCGTCGAGGAACCGGCTGGGTGTGCAGTCGATGATTTCGCCGTACTGCTTGCGCTTTGCGGCGAAGGTGAAGGCCAGGGTCTGGCGCGCGCGGGTGATGCCCACGTAGGCCAGGCGGCGTTCCTCTTCGATGGTGTCGGCCTCGATGCTGGAGCGGTGGGGAAGGATCTCTTCCTCCATGCCCATGATGAACACGTAAGGGAACTCCAGACCCTTGGAAGCATGCAGGGTCATCATCTGTACACCTTCGGCGTTTTCTTCCTCTTCCTGCTGGCGCTCGAGCATGTCGCGCAGCACCAGCTTGCCGATGGCGTCCTCGATGGTCATGTCACCCTCTTCGTCCTTCTCGAGGGTGTTCTTCAGCGCTTCGACCAGGAACCAGACATTGCTGATGCGGAACTCCGCTGCCTTGTCGCTGGCGGTCTGCTGGCGAATCCAGTTCTCGTAGTCGATGTCGCGGATCATCTCGTGCAGCGCGGCGATCGGGTCTTCCAGGGCGACCTTGTGGCGCACCCCGTCGAGCCAGTGCTTGAAGCGTTGCAGGCGCTCGGTGTAGCGCGCATCCAGGTGCTCACCCAGGCCCAGCTCCTCGCTGGCAGCGTACATCGAAATGCCGCGCTCGGTGGCGTAGTTGCCGAGCTTTTCCAGGGTGGTCGAGCCGATTTCCCGGCGCGGTACGTTGATCACCCGCAGGTAGGCGTTGTCGTCATCCGGGTTCACCAGCAGGCGCAGGTAGGCCATGAGGTCCTTGACCTCCTGGCGGCCGAAGAAGCTGTTGCCGCCCGACAGGCGATACGGCACCTGGTGGTGCTGCAACTTCAGTTCGATCAGTTTGGCCTGGTAGTTACCGCGGTAGAGGATCGCGAAGTCGCTGTACGGGCGGTTGGTGCGCAGGTGCAGGGTGAGGATCTCCATGGCCACGCGCTCGGCCTCGGCTTCCTCGTTCTTGCAGCGGATCACACGGATCTCGTCGCCTACGCCCATCTCGCTCCACAGCTGCTTTTCGAAAGCATGCGGGTTGTTGGCGATCAGCACGTTGGCACAGCGCAGGATGCGGCTGGTGGAGCGGTAGTTCTGTTCGAGCATGACGATCTTCAAGGAGGGGTAGTCCTCCTTGAGCAGCATCAGGTTCTCTGGGCGGGCGCCACGCCAGGCATAGATCGACTGGTCATCATCGCCCACCACGGTGAACTGGTTGCGCATGCCGATCAGCATCTTCACCAGCAGGTACTGGCTGGCGTTGGTGTCCTGGTATTCGTCCACCAGCAGGTAGCGCACGCGGTTCTGCCAGCGTTCGAGCACGTCGGGGTGCTCCTGGAACAGCTTGACCGGCAGCAGGATCAGGTCGTCGAAGTCCACCGCGTTGAACGCCTTGAGCGTGCGCTGGTAGTGGGTGTAGACGATGGCGGCGGTCTGCTCGCGCGGGTTGCGCGCCTTTTCCAGGGCTTCGGCGGGCAGGATCAGGTCGTTTTTCCAGGCACCGATCATGTTCTTGATCTCGTCGATGCCGTCGTCGCCGGAGTATTCCTTCTGCATGATGTCCGACAGCAGCGCCTTGATGTCGGATTCATCGAAGATCGAGAAGCCCGGCTTGTAGCCCAGGCGCTCGTGCTCCTTGCGGATGATGTTCAGGCCCAGGTTGTGGAAGGTACACACCGTCAGGCCCCGGCCTTCCCCCGGACGCAGCAGGGTGGCGACCCGCTCCTTCATCTCGCGGGCGGCCTTGTTGGTGAAGGTCATCGCCACGATGTACTGGGCACGGATGCCGCAGTTCTGGATGAGATGGGCAATCTTGCGCGTGATCACGCTGGTCTTGCCCGAGCCAGCACCGGCGAGCACCAATAGAGGGCCGCCGACGTAGTCACGGGCTTCCTGTTGCCGGGGATTGAGTCGGGACATGCTAGAAACCGGGGGTCGCCAGAAAATAGCCGCGCATTCTAACAGGCATGGGCCACTTGTGGCGCGACCGTCTGACGTTTGAGTCAGACTTTTGTTCGGGGATAAACATTAGTGAAACTAATGCTATTCACCGGAAAAATCGTAATTGCCGGTTTGCCGACTTTCGCGCAGGATGCACGTCAAAATGCGACGGGAGGCACTGTGGGCAAAGGATATGTCTAAAAGTGAAAATCATTTTCATTTATGCAGTAGCATGTCCGATATCCAACGCTACACCTTTCGAGTCTTAAGGAGCCCGCTTGTCCACGCCTGTCGAACCTTTGCGTTTGCTGCTGTTGGCTGATGAGCCGGAATGGGCCGCCTTGTTACGCGAATGCCTGCTGCCGCTGGACGGAAGCGCAGTACTGCTGACTGCGCCGAACTGGGCGGCAGTCGATACCCTTTTCAGCGCAGACCGCCAGGCGGTGGTGCTGGCCACGCCGGCGTTGCAGCCCGCACCCGGGCGCTGCGAACTGCCGACCATCCTGTTGCTCGACCACGAACCAGACACATCGCCAACGGGTGTCAGCGACTGGCTGGTACGTGACCAGCTGAACGTCGATGCCCTGCGCCGCTCGCTGCGCCATGTGCGCGAGCGCGGTGTGCTGGTGGCGACGTTGCAGCGCCTGGCCGAGCAGGACCCGCTGACCGGCATCGCCAACCGCCAGGGTTTCCAGGCCCTGCTGACCACGCGCCTGGCGGAGAACGAAGGCCGCGGCGTGGCCCTCGGCCACCTGGACCTGGACAACTTCCGCCATGTCAACGACGCCCTTGGCCATCAGTGCGGCGACCGTCTGATACTGCAGGTGGTCGCGCGCCTCAAGCAGCAACTGGAGGCCGGCGACCAGCTGGCGCGCCTGGGCAGCGATGAATTTGCCCTGCTGATCGACACGCGCCGCGATGCCAACCGCGCCGAATGGATCGCCGAGCGTATCGTCGAGGCGCTGGCCGAACCCTACTGGATCGACGGCGAAAGCCTGCTGCTTGGCTGCAGCCTGGGCCTGGCCCACGCCCGCGCCCAGGGCGGCCCTGACCCGCTGATGTGGCATGCGCACATCGCCATGCGCCAGGCCAAAAGTAGCCAGGGCTGCACCTTCCACGTATTCAATGAACGCATCAACCGCAATGCGCGCAGCCTGGCCGACCTGGAAAGCGAGCTGCGCCGGGCGCTGCGTCGCGACGAACTGGAGCTGCACTACCAGCCGCGGCTGAACCTGGCCGATGGCCGCATCGTCGGCCTGGAGGCCCTGGTGCGCTGGCGCCATGCCGAGCGCGGCCTGCTGCCGCCGAGCGAGTTCGTGCCGCTGGCCGAGCAGAGCGGGTTGATCGTGCCGTTGGGCTACTGGGTGATTTCCCGTGCCCTGCGCGATATGCAGGCGCTGCGCGAACAGGGGCTTGCGCCGCTGCACATGGCGGTGAACCTGAGCTTCCGCCAGTTCCAGGACAGCCAGTTGCTGGCCACCCTGAGCCGGTTGATCATCGAGCACAGTGTGGATGCGCGCTGGCTGGAGTTCGAACTGACCGAAACGGCAGTGATGCGCCGCAACGAGCTGGTGCGCCAGACCATGGATGCCCTGGGTCGCCTGGGTGTGCGCTTCTCGCTGGATGACTTTGGTACCGGCTTCTCGTCCTTCGTGCACCTGAACAGCCTGCCGATCACCTTGCTCAAGGTCGACCGCAGCTTCGTTGCCGAGATGGAGATGCGCGAAGAGAACCGCAAGCTGGTGCATGCCATGATCAACCTGGCGCACAACCTCAACCTGGAGGTGGTAGCCGAAGGCGTGGAAAGCCCGGAACAGATGGCCTTGCTGCGCGGGTTTGGCTGTGACCAGGTGCAAGGGTTCCTGGTCAGCAAGCCGCTGCCGGTAGGCGAGTTGATCGATTATCTGCAGGAAAGTGCTCGGCCGCAGTTGGTGTGCCTATAAGACCGCAGGGGAGGGCTTTGCCCTCCTTTCGCGACACAAGGCCGCTCCTACAGGGAATCGCGTTCTTCTGTAGGAGCGGCCTCGTGTCGCGAAAGGGCTGCAAAGCAGCCCCGGCAGTCACGCAGATACTGCAGCTTTTTCAGGATGAGCTTTTTTCCCCAGCAACCGCTTCATCCGCCACTCAAAGCCAATGGTCAGCGCCACCGCCGCGCAGGCCAGCCCCAACGCCAGCCCCCACCATACCCCTACGGCCCCGCCGCCCAGGGTGAAGGTGAGCAGCCAGGCGCTCGGCGCCCCCACCAGCCAGTAGCAGCACAGCCCGATCAGGAAGGTGGTCTTGGCGTCCTTCAAGCCACGTATCGAGCCCATGGCTATGGTCTGCATACCATCGAACAGCTCAAACCATGCCGCCACCATCAGCAACTGCACCGCCAGCTGATAGATCGCGGCGAAGCCGGGGTCGCTGCGGTCGATGAACAGCCCCACCAATGCCTCCGGCATCAGCAGGAACAACGCTGCAAAGGCAAACATGATGGTTGCGCCGAAGCCGATCCCCACCCGCCCGGCGCTGCGTGCGGCCAACAGATTGCCGGCGCCGTAGTACAGGCCCACGCGCATGGTTACCGCATAGGACAGCCCGGTCGGCACCATGAACGCCGTGGAGACGATCTGCAGGGCAATCTGGTGTGCCGCCAGTTGCGTGCTGCCTAGCACGCCCATGCACAGTGCGGCGAAGGCGAACAGCCCGACTTCCACCATGTAGGTGCCGCCAATCGGCAGGCCCAGCCGCCACAGCTCGCGCAGGGCCGGCAGCGAAGGGCGCGACAGCCCTTTGCGCAGCGGATAGGCGGCATAGGCTGGGTGCCAGCGGATGTACAGCGCCAGCGCGATGGCCATGCCCATCGACACCACGGCCGTGACCAGGCCGATACCCATCAGGCCCAGCTTCGGCAGGCCGAACATGCCTTCGATCAGGGCGATGTTGAACAGGTAGTTGAGCACCGTGCCGACCAGGCTGATGACCATTACCGGGGTCGAGCGCCCAAGCGCGCTGGTGAAGCCGCGCAGGGCCATGAAGGTCAGGTAGCCGGGCAGGGCCAGTGGCAGCAGGGTGAGGAACTCGGCTGCCGAATTTACGTTCTCCGGCTGCTGGCCGAACAGCAGCAATACCGGTTTCAGGTTCCACAACACCAGCGCTGCCACCAGTGCCAGGCCCCAGGCGAGCCATAGGCCGTTCTGCGCCAGGCGCGTGGCGCCCTCGATGTCGTTGGCACCCTTGCGAATCGCCACCAGGGTGCCGACTGCGGCGATCACGCCCAGGCAGAAGATCGACACGAACGAATAGCTCGCCGCGCCCAGCCCGCCACCGGCCAGGGCCTGCGGGCTGATGCGAGCCATCATCAAGGTGTCGGTGAGCACCATCAGCATGTGCGCCAACTGCGAGGCGATCAGCGGCCCGGCCAGGCGCAGCAAAGCCTTGAGTTCTGTGGTGGGCGCGACGTACATGGGTGAGGTCCTTGTGCCTGATGCTGTGGGCGAGGGACGATTCTGAGGCTTCGGTCAACTTTGCACAAAAGGATAAATGCGATGGTTGGCATGAGTTGAACTCATGCATATATGATTCAGTGCATTCCATTCCCGCCCCCGTATGACAGGTGCCCCATGTCCCGCCAGCTACCTCCCCTGTATGCACTGCGCGCATTCGAAGCGGCTGCGCGGCTGAGCTCGTTCACCCGTGCCGGTGAAGAGCTTTCGATTACCCAGAGCGCGGTGAGCCGGCATATTCGCACCCTCGAAGAGCATTTCGCCTGTCGGCTGTTCGTGCGCAATGGTCGCAGCCTGCAACTGACCGAGGCGGCCCGGGTGCTGCTGCCCGGCGTGCGTGAAGGCTTTGCTGCGCTGGAGCGGGCCTGCGATACCTTGCGTGGGGAAGACGACATCCTGCGCATGAAGGCGCCGTCGACCCTGACCATGCGCTGGCTGCTGGCGCGGCTGAGCCGCTTCCGGCACCTGCAACCTGGCAACGAGGTGCAACTGACCAGCGCCTGGATGGATGTCGACCATGTCGACTTCAACCAGGAACCGTTCGATTGCGCGGTGCTGCTCAGTGACGGGGTGTTCCCGGCGGACTGGGAAGTACGTCGGTTGTTTTCCGAGCTGTTGATCCCGGTAGGGGCGCCGGACCTGTTGAAGGAAGGGCCGTGGGACGAGCGGCGGTTGGCGGGTATCGAGCTGCTGCACCCGACCCCCGACAAGCGTGACTGGCGCGAATGGCTGGAGCGCATGGGGCTCAGCGACAAGGTCTCACTCAAGGGCGGACAGGTGTTCGATACCCTGGAGCTGGGCATGATCGCGGCTGCGCGAGGTTACGGCATCTCGATGGGCGACTTGCTGATGGTCGCCGAGGATGTGGCCCAGGGACGCTTGAGTTTGCCTTGGCCGACGGCGGTGCCCAGCGGCATGGACTACTACTTGGTGTGGCCGCGGACCCGGCCAGGCGGGGAGCGGTTGCGGCGGTTGAGCGTGTTTTTGCA
>NZ_BCBG01000049.1:0-36161 GCF_001320485.1 Pseudomonas sp. NBRC 111130 | reverse complement strand
GAGGGAATTTTCCCAACCGGTTCTGACCATAATAATATGCCCGTTTGGCCCCGTGATCGGCATATCCACAGTGAATCGTTGCCCAAACTGGTCTACTTTCCCATGTCCGCTGGATTGGTCAACACGCCTTGCTGAACTCACCAATTAGCTGATCAGCGCTGGACTGTTTATAACCTAGTGCTGAAAAGACCTTGCCTTATCGCCACCTACCGGATGCTGTGGATTCAATGCATAGGATGTCAGCTTGTTAGGATCAATCACCGCCTCCCCACAATTCGGTAGTGCGTCGTCGACAGCTTTTACCCCCCCCTTTTTCACCGGCTAGAAGGAGAGACTACCCAAAAGCCTTTTTATTTCCGCAGTATCTTCAGGGTGATAGTGAAGGTATTTATCACACACCATCCGTATAAACTTAGCGCAAGCCTCTTCACTAATTACCACTATCTGTTCATGTGTAGGTGGGTAGCCATAGGCAAGCTCAACCCCCTCAAAGTGCTCTTCTTCAAATGGACTATCCATATCAGGAAAGTTACAGTATGCCCCATCTGTACTGTACCCACACCTCTTCACGATACAACTAATAGACTTAATAAAGTTTCCATCATCGTACATCCTATCGAAATAACCTTTTACGACCCAATAAGCATCTACGTCATTATACGGCTGCCCAAATAACTCTTTCATATTCAAACCTTATTTAGGATGAAAGTTAGTCACTACACCTGTTATTTTATCCAGATACACCCTAAAGTTAACAATTCCTGCGGCGGCATCGTACTGGGTGATCCCTCTAGATGAAGCATCCTTATAGCCACTAGCCGCTGCCTGCTGTCCGAGGTCAAGCATTTTTTGATCAGAAAAAACTTCGGATCGCATCTGGACTAGCAGCCTCTAAACGACTGGAAGCACCATTTAAGTCCCTACTAAAGAGCTTTCTCCTACTTATGCACGTACAATGCTAAATTCTTAAAAATTCACCATTAAGCGCCAATACTTCGTTTAATTAACATGATACGCCATAACTAGAGCTTTTGCGGCGACACTCTCGGGCAAACAACCAGCTGCCAAATCAATCATTTCCTTGCCAGAAATCAAACTAGAATCCAAATATTTAACATACTCACCCTTAAGGGCAGACGCTTTCACCGCCATCACCCCAAATTCTTCATAAGCGCTTTCAAATGCAATCCACTCAAAGCCGTCATTGAAAAAAATAATCGGATACCCAATCTTTCCGCCATTAAAATCATCAAACTTTCTCATCACTGCAGCAACATCTTCACGCACTTCTCCACCAGTAATAGAAAAACATGAACCAGCCAAGTTCTCCCCACCAGAAAACTTAATATGCACATCAGACTTAAAACTTATAATGCTTTCATTAACAATCCCCAAAAAAATATCTAGGTACGAGAGCAGAGGGCGCTCAAAAAACCAAAAAACATACTCGCCGTCTATAAATAAATTAGCGGGCAAGTCTTTATTTAAATCAATAACACTACCCAGCCTTTCGAGCTGACGAGTTAACTCTTGACACTTCAATTCCAACAAAGCCATCACGACTCCCCTGCAAATCTTAATTTCACTACTGGTTTCTTAATTCCTTCGATAGTCAACGAAGCTGAAGGCTGCCCAGTAGACGTTGAAGACGGATAAAATCGATAGGTCTTATCTCCCTTCACCAATACGGTAACAGATCCATCTTTAGATAACGTTTTTCTATATCCACTCATTTCAAGAGTACTGATAGCACTTGCTTGTGTAATATCTACCTCAATCTGCGCCGCGCTATTTCGAGTTGCTTTCGGCAAAAACTCAATAGTCGTCATTTCTGCGGCAGCGCTTTCCGAGATCTGCGCAGTGCCACCACTTACCCCACCGCCACGTACTGCCCCAACCAACCCCAGCGAGTTGAGAATAGCCTCAGCACCGGCCAACACTCTCTCGCCAGTTGTAGGCTCATACCCGCTGACAGGGTTCGCACCGCCCAAGCTTGTGTAGAGTTGGCAAGCTACACCGATTACCCCAGAGCTGCCACAACCCGAGTTATAGGCATCCAGCCCGAATTTCTCTGCAGCGATGGTCGCCCGGTCAACCACCATCTGGTTCCGCTGAGCCTCTCCTGCAGCGGCGGCGTCAGTGGCTGCGACCAGCTTCCATTCCTTACCCGCAGACGTCTGTATGGCCTCATCGGTAACCTGGCAGAAGCCATTGGCCGAGTTCGCGCACGCCACGATATCGCCAGGTTTGGCATGGTTGAACTGGTCCGGCCCCATTTCCGAACCCACCACGGTGTACTCGGTTTCCAGCACACTGTCGCCCAGCTTGCGCAGCTTGCTGATCTCATCTGCCCGCTTCTGGCAATCGTCCGACCCTCCCGCAGCCCCGCCGCAGGTCGAAGCATATTCACGCTCCTTCTGCTTCAGGTACATCCGCCCATTCAGGGTCAGATGATTGTTTTCGACCGCATTCTTGCCTGCCGCGGCGCCTGCCACGGCACTGCTCGCATCGCCACCGACGACAGCCCCGGCAAAGCCGGACGCCAGTGAGGCCAGTGCCGATACCGTCTGTTTCTCGTCTTCAGTCAGTTCATCTACGGCTTTGCCCGGATACATCTGCTTGGCGATCAGCTCGCCACTCACCGCGCCCGCAGCACCTGCGGCGGCACCGTTGCCCTGGGCCTGTGCCACCAACGCACCCAGCACCGCGTGGGCCATAAGGCGCGCCGTTTCGTTGTCGCCCGCCACCTGCTTGATCTGCTGGGCCAGGTAAGGTGCCGAGGCCCCTGCGAGTGCACCGGCCAGGTTGCCACCCGCCAGCCCTTGAAGTGCCGCAGTCACTGCCTGCGCGGCGCGCTGCAGTTCACTGCCGGTGCCGTAGGACTGCATAGCGTCCTTGTAGGCAGGAGTGCCGCGTACCCGCTCTCCATAATCTTTGGCCGACTCGTCCGCGCCGCGCTCCGCTGTAGCCTGTTTGCCCGCCTCAAAGGCGCGCAGGTCGCCCTCGGTACGGATTACGTCCATCGCCGCTTAACCGTACCCAGGCGCCGTTGCTCTTTCTCTTTCTCGAAAATCGGACTGATGCTGCCGTTGGCATGCTCGATGTCGTGGCTGAGGCTGGCGATATCCTGCTTCTGCTGGCCCGGATCGCGGATTTCCAGGGTGCCTTCGGAAATAGCCGAGGACGTGATGCCGCTGGCACTGCCGCTGTGGTTGTAGGCGATCAGCGTGCCGCTTGGCATGTTGCTGGTGAAACCCGACGAGCCATTGTTGCCGCCACTGACGCTGGCACTGGCCATCTGGCTCTTGAACTGCGCCTTGTTCTCGATATCGCTCCAGCCAAGAGTGCCGGTGCTCAGGTGGTTCTTGTCGGCCCCCCGCAGTACTGGCAAACACGCTGCCATCGAGTTGAGTGTGCTTGCCTACAGCGATGTTCCAGACGGCTGGACTTGCCCCGGCAGCCCATCAAGCCTGTAAAGGCTGGCAAGCGGCGTATTTAGGTAGCGGCGTTGCCGGAACTGGCCGGGCTGCTCTCGACCACACTCGAACAGCTGTTTGGTCAGCAGCAGGAAACCACTTTGCGTAAGCGTGGCCCGGCTCCAAAATGGCAACAGCAACTGGAAGCCATCGACCAACTGCCCAAGAGCGAAGGGAGATTTAGCAGCAAGCAGATAAACAACACCGGCGCGCGAGAGCAGTGTTGAATAAATACTCCTATTGACTAGCTTTGGTAACCATCAAACTCCCAAGAAAATACTTTTCCTAGCTGTATCGCGATAGTTACCCAGTTGTCTCCCTCGCAGCGACTCACACAATCATGAATCAATCTATTCGTAGTCGAAATTCATATTTCCGAACAATTAATATACCTCTCCCCCACCGCGCTTCCCATACTGTCTCTTGCAGCCACTTTGGTGGCCAATAAAAGCTCAAAATCATCTGCCCATTGCGTGTAATCAAGCCCGATCTGAACACGAAAATTCAGAGAAAAATTGTCTACGCTCTCAGGGCAGTAAGTCTCAACATAAAAAATGTCATTAGAAATGCCTTTTATAACAGCAAGCACATTCCTCCTCATCAGCCACATCCAGAGGACTATTACTTACTCTTACGCACTGACCTGTTACAGGGTTGACGCTGTATGCTCCAAATTTTCCTGCACGCCTGCCGGCTTCCACCAGGCGGCTGTTGACCAAGCCGTTAGCGGCCTTAACCGACAGGTTGCTGCTGGCGCGCAGGTCGCCTTCGTTGCGCACCGTTGGGCGCCCGGCAGTCATTGCTGTGGACCAGGTACAACACGGGCACCTGCACCTGCTCGCCGTTCACCTCCGAACTCTTCAGCCAGACGATGTTATGGATCAGCGCCGCCACCTGCTCCGAGATCAGGCTCACGCCCACGACCAGGTCCAGCCTATGCGTCGGAGTTTCCGTCGTCCGGGTGCAAAAACTGATTGGACCGATCCCCCTCAAGCTCTCGTCTAGATGATTCCAACATAGTGGACCAGATTTTAAAAATTTTGTCCTCACCCTCTAGAGACGAATCTACTGCAGGCATGTACCTGACAATAGGCTCCATGGACTCTGGATAATCAAAATCCGCATATAACTCTTCAACAACCGCCAATGAATCTTGATATTTATCTCTATTTACAAAGATCCATAAAAGAATCAGAAACAGCCAAGCCTTCTCTGAGCCCTTATCATTTCGCACATCCTGAGCAGCAAGCTGAGCCACGCACTCCCGAACATCACTATCCTGATCGCCATCCAGAGAGGCCAGGTCATACTGACCCGCTGAAGACTCAGGAGAAAGCCCTATAAGAGTATATTGGACAACACCACTTGGAGTTAGATAGCCACGCCCCAAGCCGTAATTAATATCCCCCCAACTTAACCAAGGCGCCTCTGAGTAGCAGAACTCACCATCTAAGATTATATGCATATCTAGCCTCTTATTTTGGCAACCTAGATGGTACTTGGTTGGGACTGCCCGTAATTCTTCCAGCAGGGATAAATCTCTGATGAGTCAACTCGCCCTTCGAGTTTACGAGCCACTCGAATATCCCCGATTTACCATCCACCACGCCTTCCATCTGAGTCAAATTGTACGACTTCCCGTCCCCGCCACGAATGGTGAACAACCTACCCTTCTCTGGGAGCCCTTCTGGATATCTACATCAGCGATATCTAAGCGGCGGGCATAGTTCGCACCATCGACAACAGTATTCACCGTCATCTCTCGCTGCTCCCAGCCAATTGTCGAATGATAAATATCCAC
Organism: Pseudomonas sp. NBRC 111130; assembly: GCF_001320485.1. Lineage (NCBI taxonomy): Bacteria > Pseudomonadati > Pseudomonadota > Gammaproteobacteria > Pseudomonadales > Pseudomonadaceae > Pseudomonas > Pseudomonas sp. NBRC 111130. The sequence continues at coordinate 30,884 of NZ_BCBG01000049.1, read as the reverse complement.
TGCGGCATTGGCCTGCGGCGCCCGCACCCTTTGGACCAACGAACCAGTCTACCTCGGCAAAAAACGTCTACGCAAAAATGTTTTGTAGTCATCAGGCGCCGCACTTATTAACGCCTCGATATCATCACCACGAACCAGAGAATGGTCGATTATAGACTCAACAAAATAGTACAAATACTCAGGATTCTCACTCAACTCCAGCTCAAAACCCCAAAGGAATACCAGAATTTGCTCAAATGAATTTTTCTGCACCAGAGCGCAACCTAAAAACTCGTAAGCGGATATGTATTGTGAATCTTCAACAACACCACCCATCCCGCCCAACTCTTTTAACGAAGCCTCCAGAGCACCAGCGGAAAAGAAGGGTAAAGAAACCAACCACAGAACAAATTTTCTGAAGCACTCATCGACCAAGAGCATTGTCGATATCCCTTATTAGCTGTTTGGCAAAATCAATATCCCGCTGACCGTAAGGGTATTTGCCGGGTGGTTGATTCTCAGAATTAGAACTAGATCTCTTTGTCTATTACTGACCTCGATGACTTTTTCCCATGCTCAGCAGGATACAACATGTCGCCTGTAGCTGGGCGTATCCACGCTAGCTTTTGCACCGACTACCTTGGTGCTCTTTAAAAAATTTCATGCCTTAGCAATTTAAACCCACCACCTTGGCTAATCAATTCTTCTATCTCAGTCGAACGATTTGTAGCATTTACATAAAGCAAGATTTTATAGCTCGCGTAGTTCTGCTCCACTGGATCGCCGTCAAAAGGATCAGCATTCAATTTTAAAACAAAATTCTCTGAATCACTCTTGCCCCACATATAATAAACACCACCTTGATAAGAGCTATCTCTTTCCTCAAAAGTCTCTCCCAGTGCCTTTTCCACATCACTTCTCGCCGACAAAAGACATGATTTTTCCGCACCATAGAGATCATACACAGTAGTCATTTCGGTAACACCGCACTCGGAGCACGACTTACGGCTGTTGCCGCAGAGTCATAGATCATAAAATTAACTTCGCGTCCTGCTTGGGCGCTCATCTTACTCGAAAAATCTTTCAAACCAAGGGCTTGCAAGTCTCTTGCACTCAACGGCCCTGTGCGTGTTCCGCCACTCCGCAAACCTATCCCTAAGGATTGAGCGCGTTGCAAAAGTTCTGGACTTGCCAGAGCAACATCAAAGTCACTCACCCTGCCAATGTCAAATGCCTCCCCAGTTTTAAAACTTTTACCTGTTACGGCACTTCCTTGAAGAATTGGCTCTACATTTTCATATCCAGCGCGTGCCAAGCCATCTCGCGTATCCATGGCAAAGCGCGCGAAATCATCTGCACTTGAAAAACCTTTTGGAATTGCAGCCCCTTTTGCACCACCGCCAACAACATCCGCCCCAACCGCTCTCGGCTCATTACCCTCGTAACGCTGCCAATCCGGATGATACGGATCGGCCTTCATCTCCTCTGTAACCTTGACGATGCCAGTCGGCTTGGGAGCTTCCGCCGTCGTTTTTACACCAGACGCGATGTACTGACTGCTTTCATTGATCAACCGCGACGCTTCAGCAAGGTCCCCTTTCTTCAGCGCTGTTTCAGCCGCTTTCAGCACCTTACCTGCCGCGTCTCCGATGCCTGGGAACACCCCGATTGCTGCGGCGAGATAATCCAGCGCGCTTTCGGCCTCCGCAAAGCTCTTTATATCACCGATCACCGGGATATAATCAGCACCCGTCGCCACGATTTTCTGCAGGTTTTCACGGCGCTCGTCGTACATCTTGACCGAGCAGGCTTCAGAGCTTAACCCCGCGCAATTCTGCTGTTTGTAGCGTTCGTTTTCTGCCTTGACCCGTTCCTCGGCGACGACCTCTGGCGTCTTGCCTGCCGCCAAGGCCTCGGCAACATCACTCAGCGCGTTGTTTTCCGCAGAGTTCCTCCCCGCCTGCCCCGCTGCAACGGCATCTCCCAAGCCGCCGCCCGTTGCAGCGCCTGCCAGCGCTGAAGCAAGCGTCGCCAACGCAGAAATGGTCTGTTTCTCTTCCTCACTCAATTGGTCCCGAGGCTTTTCAGGGTAAATCCGAGCAGCTATCAACTCACCAGTCGCTGCGCCGGCCGCACCCGCAACCGCCGAGTTGCCCTGGGCCTGAGCCACCACGGCACCCAATACGGCATGGGCCATGACCCGGACGTTTTCGTTATCACCCGCTACTTTCTTGATAACGCCGGCCAAATACGGGGCCGAGGCTCCGGCAAGCGCACCACCGATGTTGCCACCGGCCAGCCCCTGCAAGGCGGCCGTAACGGCTTGCGTCACCTTCTGGTAATCACCACTGGTGCCGTACTTGCCCATGATCCGCTGGTAAGCATCGGTAGCGACCAGCTTGTCTTGATAGGCCTTGCGGTCCTTCTCGCTAGCCCCCTCACCCGGCGCGTTGACCCCCCGCGCCTCGAGTTCCTCACGCGCCTCCTTGTCGGCCTTAAGCTGGCCCTCGGTGCGGACGATGTCCGAAACCTGGGTGCCGATTTCGCCAATCAGCTGCACCTGCTGCAGGCGCCGTTGCTCTTTCTCTTTGTCGAAGATCGGGCTGATGCTGTCGTTGGCATGCTCGACGTCGTGGCTGAGGCTGGCGACATCCTGCTTCTGCTGGCCCGGATCGCGGATTTCCAGGGTACCTTCGGAAATAGCCGAGGACGTGGTGCCGCTGGCACTGCCGCTGTGGTTGTAGGCGATCAGCGTGCCGCTTGGCATGTTGCTGGTGAAACCCGACGAGCCATTGTTGCCGCCACTGACGCTGGCACTGGCCATCTGGCTCTTGAACTGCGCCTTGTTCTCGATATCGCTCCAGCCAAGAGTGCCGGTGCTCAGGTGGTTCTTGTCGGCCCCGGCGGTGCTGGCGATCACGCTGCCATCGAGCTGCGTGTGCTTGCCCACATCGATCTGATAACCGCCCTTGCCGGCAAACAGCCCAGTCTGCTCCTGCACGCTTTGGTAGTTGGAGTCGAGCTTGTTCTGGCTGACGCTGAGGCTGCCGCTTGCCCCACCCGCACCGATGATGGTGACGCTCAAGCCGCCGCTGACATTGGTCTGCTTGGACTTGTAGTTGTCTGTGTCCTGCAGGCTTTGCAGCGTCAGGTCACGCCCTACGTCGGCGGTGATCTTCGCTGCGTTGACTTGCGCGCCTTTGAGCGCGGTATCGCGCCCGCTGAGCAGGGTCGCCTCGTTACCAGCGTCCAGCGTGGTTTCGGTCCAGGTCGTACCGTTACCCTTCTCGTTGCCGGTGCCCTTGTTGGCATTGGCGAAAATGCTGAGGCCACCGCCTTTTGGACCCAAACCGATACTGGCGCCAATTGCCCCGCCACTGCTGCTGTTCTTGCCGTCGAGCTTTTGCGTATTGGCCGCAGCCTCAAGGTGGATGTCACGCTCGGCAGACAACAAAAGGTCGTTGCCAGCCTTGAGTTGGCTGCCTTGAACGCGGATATCCCCGCCGCTGCCGGTGGCAACAATGGTCAGGTCGTTGCCGCTGGTCAGGCTGCTGCCCTGGCTGACGGTCTGCTCCTGAGTCTGGCGAGAACTCGACTTCTGCCCACCCAGCGAAACTGCGATGCCGACGAACTGCCCGGCATTGTCAGCGGTCATGCCGCCGTTCTGCTGGGCTGCCTGCCAGGCCTGCACACCGGTCAGGCCAGCCTTGATGCCCTGCAGGGCGGAAAGCCGGCTGTCGTCTTCCTGGACCGCTTGCTTGGTGGTCTGGTAAGCGGTGTCGACCGCACTGCCGACCGTCCCCGACAGCGCCAGGGTCAGGCCGCTGCTCTTGCTCTTGGAAGTCTGCTCGCTGGTGTTGTGGTTTTCGGCTGCAACGATCTCAACGTTCTGCCCGACCAGGGTGATGTCCTTGCCGGCGATCACCTCCGAGCCCTTGATGCCCAGGTCCTTGCCCGCCTCGATGGAGACATTGCCCAGCACACTGCCAATGGTGCTGGCCTTGGCGTTTTCACTGGTGCTGGACGAGGTGTTCTCCAGGCTGGTCGAACCCAGCGTGAAGCCGATGCCACCGCTGCTGAGCAGGCCCGACTTCTTCTTCGAGCTCGCATGGCTTTGCTCGTAGGTTTCGGTCGCACTTTCGATCTGCACGTTGCGACCTGCCAGCAGGCTGGTGTCGTTGGTGGACACGATGTTGCTGCCCGACACGCCAATGTCCTGCCCGGCGCGCACGACCACCGTGTCACCACTGACCGACGATCCTTCCTGGGTAATGGCACTCGAACTGTCGATGCGCGTTTTCTGGCTGCTGGACAGTCCGGACTGGCTGGTCTTGGTCTTACGGTAGTAGCTGTAGTCGCTGTTTTCTGCGGCGACGAGGTTCACGTCGCCACCGGCGTAGAGATAAGCCTCGTCGCCTGCCGTCACGCGGCTGGCGCTCAGGGCAAGATCATCGCCCGCCTTCAAGGCCAGATTGCCACCCGCGACCACGCTGCTGCCCACCTGCTGGACATGATCCTCCTGGCTGGTGACCTTCCGCGTCTTGCTCGCCGAGTGCTGCTCATCCGCAGCCGCCAGCAGCTGCAGATCCCCGGTCGCCGCCATGGCCACATCCCGCTTGGCCTCGATCGCACTGGCTACCGCGCTGATGTCGCGCCCGGCGCTGACGGTCAGGTCGCGCCCGGCCTGCACGCTCGAGCCGTTCTGGGTCACGCTGCTGTCGGTATGGCGCACGCCGCGGTCGTTGACCACCACCTGCTCGACCGAACTCAGCAGCACGTCGCGGCCGGCCTTCAGGCTGGTGTCGGCGCCGCTGCTGAGCACACCGCCGTTGTTGGCCAGGTCACGCCCGGCGTTGATCGCCAGGTTGTTCGCGGCCTCCACCCGGGCGGCGGTGTCGACGAAGTCGCGCTGCTGGGCGTAGCTGCCGTTGCTGCTCTGGTGCGAGGTCAGGGTGCGTTCGTTGATCACGTCCTGCACGGCGGACAGGTTGACGTCACGCCCGGCGATGATGCCGCCGGCCTTGTTCACCAGGTTGTTGCCGGCCAGCAGGTCGAGGCGGTTGCCGGCTTCCACCAGGCCGCTGTTGACCAGGTCGTTGCCAGCCTTGGCCGACAGGTTGTTGCTGGCGCGCAGGGTGCCGACGTTGTCGAGGTTCTGGCCGGCGATCAGGTCGACGTCATTGCCGGCGATCAGCGCGCCATCGGGAGCCAGGCGGTTGTTGCCATGGGCCAGGTAGAGCACCGGCACCAGCACCTGCTCGCCGTTCACCTCGGCGGTTTCCAGCCAGACGATGTCGTGGGTCAGCGCCGCCACCTGTTCGGAAGTCAGGCTCACGCCCACGGCCAGGTTCAGCTGCTGCTTGCTCTGGATGGCGTTGTCCATCAGGTACTTGAACAGCTGCTCGTCGCTGTTCTGGCCATCGATGAAGCGCTGCCCGGTGCGGGCGACAACGGCCTGCTGGATCAGCTTCTGTTCGTAGAAGCCATCGCCCAGGCGCTTGGCGCTTTCGTCCGGGTTGTAGCCGAGGTTGGCCAGCAGGTAGTCCGAACTCATGAACTGCTTGAGGTCGGTGAGCACCGGGTTGGTTTCGATCAGGTACTTCTGCGGGTTGCTGCGTACGCTGCTGTCGGGCAGGCCTTGCACGCGCTCGATGCTGATCGGGCCCTGGGCATTGACTGCCGGTGCCTGGCTGATGCTGACGTCCACCGCCGTGCGGCCTGGCAGCACCGGGCCGCCAGTGTTGCCGGGCAGGCTGGTGTCGACGCTGCTGGCGTTGCCGGCGATGTTGGCCTGGGTACGGTCGGCCGTGCTCAGCGCGGTGCTGCTGCCCGCAACCTGGCCGGCTGCACCGACATCAACGGTACGCCCCTGCGCCAGCGGCAATGGCTGCTGACGCTGGGCCAGGCCCAGGCTCGCGCCGCCCATGCTCCAGCTCTGCGGGCCGCTGGCCGGCGCGCTGCCCGCCTCGCTGCTGAGGCGGAACAGGCCGTTCTGCCCGGTGGGCAGGCTGAAGCCCGGTAGCGCCAGCGGGTTGACCTGCTGCTGGGCAAGGTCCGGTGGCAGTTGCTGGTTGAGTGTGATGCGGGTGGAGAACGCGGTGCCAGGTGCTTTGGTGTCGGTGCGCGCACCGCTGCCGATGTAGTCGAAGCCCGGGCGCACCACGCTGTTGCTGATGCCATTGCCGGCGTTGATGTTGACGGCACCCTGGGCCTGGATGACGGCGGCATAGCTTTGGTCGCCGCCGGCCAGCTTGCGCGTGCTGCCGAGGCTGGTCAGTTCGGCTTCGCTCATGCCGATGAAGCGGGCAAGGTCGGCTTGCAGCCCGCCAATGTCGTCAGGGTTGTAACCGGCGCTCTCGTACCAGTACTTGCTGGTGATGGCGCTGGCGAGCTGGTACCAGGCGCCGGCGTTGCTGACGCGCTCGGAGCGGACGATACGGGTGGTTTCGGTCTCGCCGGTTTCCACGCCGCTGTTGGTCAGGTTGTTGACCGTGGCCAGCAGGTTGCCGCCCACCCCGATGGTGGAGCTGCTGTTGAGCAGGTCACCACCGCGCAGGGTCAGGTTACCGCCTGTGGTGATGCTGGACGCGGCGCTGGCTGCGGTGACTTCGAACTTGTCGCGCTGGACGATTTCCCAGACGTGGTTGCGCTTGCCGCTGCAGTCGCCGGCGTTGTAGCCCTCGATGCAGGCCACCTCGCCGACCCGGGCGGTGTAGACGCCCTTGTTGTCGGTCTGCAGCAGCGCGCGCACGTTCTGGATGGTGCTGGCGGCCAGGCTCATCGAGCCGTCGCTTTGCAGAGAGCCGGAGCTGTTGACGATGCTGCCGGCCAGGTTGCCTTGGCCATCACGGTCGACGGTCAGGTTGCCCAGGCTGTAGATGTCGGCGTAGCTGTTGGTCAGGCTGTCGACCCGCAGGCTCATGTCCTGGCCGCTGAAGATAAGGCCGTTTGCGCTGTTGACCAACGCACCCGTGGTCAAGGTCAGTGCTTCACCTGCGGCCAGGGTGCCCTGGTTGCCGATGCTGCCGGCGCCAAGGGTGAGCCCGGCCGCCGAGGTCAGGCGCCCGGCGTTGTTCAGCTGGCCCGCCACCGACACGCTGGTGGCGCCGCCGCCGGCGATGCTGCCGGCGCTGCCCAGGTTCAGCTGCCCGGCCCCCAGGCCGAGGGTGCCACGGCTGCTCAGGCGGCCGTTGCTGTTGTAGGTACCGCCCAGGTTGAGGCTGAGGCTGCCGTCACTGGCGATCAGGCCGTCGTTGCTCCAGTTGCTGCCACTGCCGACCAGCGCCTGGCTGGCCAGCAACTGACCGCTGGCGGTCTGGCTGAAGTTGCCGACGTTTACGGTCAGGCGCCCGGCCTGGATGACGTTGCTGTTGCTCCAGCTGGCAGCGTTGAGGGTCAGGCCGCCGCGGGTGACGATGCTGCCGCCGGCGCCGGTGACGTTGGCGGTGCTGATGTCGAAGTTGCCGCTGCCGACGTGCAGCAGGCTGCCGCCGGCGTTGAGGAAGCTGCCGACCGCGAAGCCGAGGTCGCTGTTGGCGGTTTCCAGGGTGCCGTTGCGGTTGTCGAACAGCCCGCCGATCTGCAGGAGCGTGGCGCCGCTGCTACCGAGGGCACGCAGCTGGCCGGTCTGGTTGTCGAGGCTGGCGGCCTTGATCGCCAAGGTGCTGTCACTTTCGATGATGCCCAGGCGGTTGTTCAGCACGCCGGCGAGGTCGAGGTCGATGCGCTGGCCAGCGATCTGGCCGTCGTTGTCGCCGCTGTTGTCGAAGTTGCCGCCGCTGACCTTGACCAGGCCCTGGGCGTAGAGGCCGCCGTTGCGGTTATCGAAGTCGGCGGTGGTGACCAGCGCGTCGCCGGCCTGTGCCGAGATCCGCCCGCCGTAGTTGTCGATGCCGCCCAACGCCGTGAGGTCGAGGGCCTGGGCCTGGGTGATGCCACCCTGGCGGTTGTTGTTGAGATCGTAGCCGTTCTGCAGCACGCCGCGCAGGTCGGCGGTCAACTTGCCGTGCAGGCTGGAAAGCACGCCACCGCGGTTGTCCAGGTTGCCGGCCGTGACCTCGAGGTCGCCCGTGTCGGCCAGGATGCGGCCGCTCTGGTTGTCGATATCGCCAGTCACCAACTGCAAGGCGCCGTGGCTCTGCAAGGTGCCCTTGGCGTTGCCGAAGCTGGCGGCACGCACGTCGGCGCCAGCGTTCTGGCTGTAGATCAGGCCGTCGGCACTGTTGAGCAGCTGGCCGGCAACCGCCAGGGTCAGTTGCTGGCTGGCCGCCACGGTGCCGCGGTTGCGGTTGTCCAGGCTGCTGGCGAACAGGCTCAGCAGGCCCTGGCTGGCGATCTGGCCACCCTGGTTGTTCACCTGGCTGGCATGGTCGATGCGCAGCGGGCCGGCGCTGGCGAGCTTGCCGTTGCGGTTGGTCAGGGCGCCGAGCAGCTTGAGGGTGACGGCGGCGTTGCCGATCAGGCTGCCGGCGCTGTTGTCCAGGCTGTCGGCATTTACTTCGAGCGCCTGCCGGGCGCTGATGCTGCCGGCAGCATTGCCCAGGGCCATGGCGTTGAGGGCCAGTGCTGCGCCGCTGTCGATCAGGCCACCCTGGGCGTTGTTCAGCAGGCCGTTGATGGTCAGGTGCTGCTCGCCAGCGCTGGCGAGGATACCGGCACCGCTGTTGTCGAGGTTGGCCGCGGTCACGCTCAGGGCTTGCTGGCTGACCAACGCGCCACCGGCGCTGTTCTGCAGGTCACCGCTGAGCTGGGCGTCGAGCGCGCCGTTGCGGCTGGACAGCGTGCCCTGGTTGCGGTTGTCGAGGCTGCCCAGCTTCACGCCCAGGCCCTGCCAGCCCGAGACCAGCCCGCCCTGGTTGGTCAGTTGGCCGGCCGTGACGTTCAGCTGGCCGCTGCTGATCAGCTTGCCGGCGCTGTTGTCCAGGTTGCGGCCGGCCAGGTCGAGATTCTGGCGGGTGGAGATTTCACCACTGCGGTTGTTCAGATCGCGCAGATGGTCGAGGGTCAGTGCGCCATCGGTGGTGATCAGGCCACGGTCGTTGTTCAGGTCGCCGGTAGCACTGCCGAAGTCAACGTGGATGGCGTTGCCCAGCAGCGAGCCTGCCTGGTTGTCGACGGAGCGGGCGGCGATGTCCAGCAGCCCGGCGGCGTTGATCAGGCCTTGCTGGCCGTTGTTCAAGCTGTCGGCCAGTTGCAGGCCGAGGTCGCCACGGCTGCTCAGCGTGCCGCCGCTGTTGTCGAGGCTGGCGGCGCGGGTGTCGAGGGCCGCAGCGGCGACCAGGCCTTTGATGTTGCTCAGGGCCTGGTCGATGCGCAAGGTCAGCGACTGGTTGCTGAGCAGCTTGCCGCTGCCATTGTCGAGACTTCGCGCGGCCAGGGTGAAGGCTTGGGCCGAAGAGATTTCGCCGCCCTGGTTGTTCACCCCGTCGAGGTTTTTGAGCACCAGCAGAGGGGCATTGATCAGGCCCTGGCGGTTGTCGAATTGGCCGTGGTTCAGGTCCAGGGTCAGGGCGCTGTTGCTGAACAGCTGGCCACCTTGCTGGTCGAGGCCGGTGGCATTGACCAGCAAGGCGCCGTCACTGGCGATGCGCCCGCCGTCGCGGTTGCTTAACTGGCCAGTGCTCAGACCCAGGTTCGCGCCGCTGTCGATACGGCCTTTACGGCTGTTGTCGAGGCTGCTGGCCGTGATGCTGGCCTGCCCTTTGGCGCTGATGGTGCCTTGGTCGCCGTTGCTGAGCTCGGCCGCGTCGAGTCGCAGCGCGGCATCGGTGACCAGCTCACCGCCTTGGTTGAGGACGTTGCCGGTGTGCTTGAGGGTCAATGCACCGGCACTGGAAACGCTGCCGCCGCGGTTGTCGAGTTGGTCACTCGCCAGGCCCAGAGTGCCTTCGGCGCTGATCAGGCCCTGACGGTTGTCCAGCTTGCCTTGCAGCGTCGCATCCAGAGCTTGCTGGCTGAGCAGCAGGCCGCCGGCGTTGTCCAGGCTATCGCCTGTCAGGCTGACGCCAGCCTTGCCCGAGAGCACGCCCTGGCTGCGGTTGATCACTTCGGCGACGGCCATCTGCAACCTGCCGTCGGCCAGTACCTTGCCGCCGTCGCTGTTGTCCAGGCGGGTGCCACCGAGGGTGACGTCCGCCTTGCTCGACAGTTCACCGCCGCGGTTGTCCAGCGCCGCGACTTGCAGGTCCAGCCCCTGGGTCGCGCCGACCAGGCCGCCCTGACGGTTGTCGAGGGTGTCACCGGTCAGTTTCAGGCGCCCGGAGGCCACCAGCACACCGGCCTGGTTATCGAGGGCAGTGACCAGCGCTTGCAGCTCGCTGTCTGCGGAAACCTGCCCCTGCTGGTTGGCCAGGCTGCCAGCTTGCAGGTCCAGGCGCCCATCGGCGATCAGCGTGCCGCCCTGGTTGAGCAGCTCGCCGTCGACCACCAGTGCCTGGCCCGCGCGGCTGCTGATCAGGCCCTGGCGGTTGTCCAGGCTGGCGCTGTGCAGGTCCAGGTTATTGGCCGAGACCAGGCCTTTGAGGTTGTTCAGTGTCTGGTCGATGCGCAGGGTCAAGCCCTGCTGACCGATCAACCGGCCATAGCTGTTGTCCAGGCTGCGCGCAGCCACCGTGAAGGCCTGGGCGCTGGAGATTTCGCCTTGCTGGTTGTCCACATCGGCGAGGTTGTTCAGCACCAGCACCGGCGCGTTGATCAGGCCCTGGCGGTTGCTCAGCTGGCCGTGGTTGAGGTCGAGGGTCAGCGCACTTTTGCTGAACAGCTGGCCACCGTCCTGGGCGAGGCCGGTGACGCTGGCGACCAGAGCGTTCTCACTGGCGATGCGGCTGCCCTGGCCATTGTTGAGCTGGCCGGCCTTGAGCTCGAGGCGGTCGCCGCTCACCAACTGCGCGCCCTCGCCATTGTCGAAGGTGCCGGTCTCGACGCTGGCCGCGCCCTTGCTGCTGAGCAGGCCGGCCTGGCCGTTGTCGAGGCTCTGGCTGATAAGCTCAAGCCCCGCGTCAGTGGTAATCGAACCCTTGCGGTTAAGCAGCGCGCCGGCGCTGTTCAGCGCCAGGTCAGCGGCGCTGGAGAGTTGGCCGTTGCTGTTTTCCAGGCTGCCGACGCTGGCGCCCAGGCGCCCTTCGGCACTGATCAGCCCTTGCTGGTTGGCCAGCGCACCGCCCAGGCCGATGTCCAGGTTGCCGCCACTGACCAGGCGCCCCCGGCCGTTGTCGAACTGCTGGCCGGTCAGGGTCAGCGGCCCTGTGGCGGACAGCAGGCCGAGATTGCGGTTGAGCACCTCGGCCACCTGCAGTTGCAGGGCGGTGCCGGCCAGGACCTTGCCGCTGTCGCTGTTGTCCAGGCGGGTGCCTTGCAGGGTCACGCCTTGGGTGGTGGAAATCTCCCCGCCGCGGTTGTCGATTTGCGCCACATTCAGGCGCAAGGCGCTGGTGCTGCCGACCAGGCCTTTACTGCGATTGTCCAGGCGGCTGCCGGTCAGCAGCAAGTCGCCCTGGGCGACCAGTTCGCCACCCTGGTTGATGACCTGACCGAGTTGGGCCACCAGGGCGCGCTGGCTGGAAATCCGCCCGCCGCTGTTGTCCAGGCTGTCGCCCAGCAGGCTGACGGGGCCGGCAGCGCTGAGCAGGCCACCACGGTTGTCCAGCTGCGCACCCTGGTAGCTGAGCGCCGCCAGGCTGTTCAGCAGCCCCTGCTGGCGGTTGTCCAACTGGTCGACATTCAGGTTGGCCTGCTGGCCGGCGCGCAGTTTGCCGGCGCGGTTGTCGAGCGTGGCGGCGCGCAGGTCGAGGGTGCCCTTGGCATTGATCTCGCCCTGCTGGTTGTCGAACAACCCTGCGACGCGGGCATTCAGGCCCGCGTCGCTGACCAGCTTGCCGGCCTCGCGGTTGTCGAGGCTGGCGGCCTGCAAATTGATCGCTCCGGCAGAGCCGAGCAGGCCTTGGCGGTTGTCCAGGGCCCCGCCGAGTGCGACCTGCAAGGCTGCGTCACCCGTCACTTGGCCGCCGCGGTTGTCCAGATTCCCGCCCTTGAGGGTGGTGGTGCCGATGCTGGAAATCTCACCGGCCTGGTTGTTGCTGACACCCGCCACCTGCAGCGCCAGATCGGCGCGGCTGGTCAGGGTTCCGTCCTGGTTGTCCAGGCTGGCGGCGCGCACATCGACGCCGTTGGCGGAAACCAGGCCGCTGCGGTTGACCAGGGCCTGGTCCAGGTGCAGGGCCAGGTTCTGGTTGCCGAGCAGCTTGCCGAAGCTGTTGTCGAGGCTGCGCGCTACCAGGGCGAAGGCTTGGGCGCTGGAAATCTCGCCCTGGCGGTTGTCCACACTGTCGAGGTTGCTCAGGGTCAGGCGCGGCGCATTGATCAGGCCGCCCTGGTTGTTCAGGTGGCCTTTGTTCAAGTCCAGGCTCAACTCACTGACGCTGGTCAGGCGGCCGCCGCTCTGCTGGTCGAGGCCGGTGACATTGGCGCTCAGCGCCTTGTTGCTGGCGATACGCCCGGCGTCGCTGTTGTCCACCTGGCCGGCCTTGAGGGCCAGGGTGCCCTGGCTGGTGAGCTGGCCACTGCGGTTGTTCACCGCGCCGCTGGCCGTAAGACCCAGGTGCTGGCCGGCACGTACGGTACCGGCGGCATTGTCCAGCTGACCGACCTTGGCGTTGACCAGCGTCGCGCCATCGACCAGCCCGCCTTGCCCGTTGAGCAGGCTCGAGGCAGAGAGGTCGGCCTGGCCGCCACTGAGCACGCGCCCGGCGTTGCGGTTGTCGAGGGTGCTGGCGCTGGCGTTCAGTTGACGCTGGGCACTGAGGGTACCTCCCTTGTTGTCCAGGGCCTGCTGCGCGCTGATACTGAGGTCGCGGCTGGCCACCACGCTGTGGCCCTGGTTGTCGACCTGCGCGGCCTGCAGGCGCACGTCGCCGCTGCCGTTGCGGCTGTTGTCGGCGTTGACCCCGGCTTCGATGATGCCGTGGTTGCTCAGGCGCCCACCGCTGTCGAGGCTGATGCCCTGCCCGGCCGCCAGGGTCTGGCGGTTGTCCAGGTCACCTTGGGTGCGCACATTCAGCTGGTTGCCGGCATACACCGCGCCCTGGGCATCGAGCTGGCCGGCGCTGATCGCCACCGAGCCCTTGGCTGCGCTGGCCTCGGCCATGCGCAGTTGGCCGTTGGCATCGAGCTGGATATCGCCGGCGCTGGCCATCAGCTTGCCGTCGAGCTTCACCCCGACGCCGGCCTCGGTGCCCACCAGCTTGATGGTGTCGGCGTACATGCCGCCCAGCGCCGAAGAGTCGATCGCCAGTTGTGGGGCCTGGGCCGGGTCGTCGGCCCGTGCGGTAGCGGCCAGGGTCCGGGCATCGACATCATTGCTGCCGGCCACCACGGCCAGGTGGCGCGCCTGGATCTCGGCATTGACCCGGGCACTGCGGGTGATGATCTCGAACTGGTCGACGTTACCGGCATTGAGCCCGGCGCCTTCGATGGCAACACTGCCCTGCTCGACCTGATAGCGCTGTAACTGGCCGTTTTCGACTACCGGCTTGCCGGTGGTCAGCGTTGCCCTTGGCGTATTGATGAAGCCGCAACCATTGCACGTGACGCCATAGGGGTTGGCGACGATGACATGCGCCGACTGCCCGGCCACTTCGGTGTAGCCCTTGAGCTGGCTTGGATTACCACCGTTGACTTCGTTGAGGATGGTGCTGGCCGCACGGCCATTGAGGTTGCTGTTGCCGAGGATGATCCCGCCCAGCTGGGTCGACTGGGTACGGTCGGTGGCGTTGTTGAGGATCACGCCCTGCTGGCCGACGTTGTAGTCGCTGAACTTGTTGTGCGAGAGCCCGGACGCGCTGGGCGCGGCGATGTTGACGATGGGCACGCCGTTGCCGGCCTGGCCCAGGCTGGTGCCACTGCCGTTGACGATGATGCCGTCGGCCATGGCCACCAGCGGGTGCCAGAACATCATGTTGGCCAACATGAACGCCAACCCGCGCCTGGACAGCCCCCAGAAGGTGTTTCGCGTTTTCAGCTGGGACGAAGGCAGTCGAGCCAGGAAGTTGAATTGGCGTACGTCCATGTCGGTTCTCGGTAAACGGTGCTAAAGGTAGAAATCCAGGCGGAAGTAGACCGGCGCCTCTCGCGCTTCGATGGCCGTCGGCCGTTCGAGGGAGTGGGCGAAGGTCACGCTGGCGGCGACATTCCTGCCGCGGGCGAACAGTTCGATGGCATCGCTGGACAACCGCCCGCTCTGCCCGCTGTTGTAGCGGTCGTGGCGAATGGCGCCGACGTCATAGCCAAGCCCCAGGCCATACTCGGCCAGCACCGGGCGCAGCCAGTCCCAGGCCACCTGGCGACTCCAGCGCAGGTCGTTGCGCCAGTAGTAACCGCTGTCACCGTTCAGGCTCTGGTCCTTGTAGCCGCGGATCGAAGACTGGCTGCCCAGGCTCATGCGTTGTGGGCTGAACAACAGGTCTTCACTGCGCTGGCCGGTCACCATGCTGCTGAACACCAGTGACTCGCCCGCCAGCTTGAACGGCTGCAGGTAGCTGACGGTGGCGGTGTACTTGCGATAGCGGGCGTTCGCCTGGCGATTGCCCGCGGCATCACGCTGGTCTTCGCGCTGGGCATCGAAGGCGCCGATGCCGTCCTGCATGCCCAGGTCGACGTTGACGAAGGCGCTACCGATGCGCCGGCCGTGGTTGATGCCGAACTGCGCTTCGCTCAGGCGGTTGCTGCTGGTGTCGAGCTTGCTGTCTTCGATGAAGTTGTTGGTGCGCAGGTAACTCAGGCCAGTGTTGAGCGAGGTCTTGCTCAGGGCATCACGGTGAATTACCCGCTCCAGGCGCAGCTGGTGGTTCTGGCTGTCACCGTTCTGCTTGAAGTTGAAGCCGGAGGCCTCGGCCAGGGCCCGGTACTCGCTCTGGCTGAAGCTGTAGCTGAGGTTCCACCAGCCGAACGGCAGGTTGTAGTAGAGCATGGCGCTGCGCGAGGTCTTCTGGTGATCGCTGATGGCATCGTGGCTGCCCCGCAGTATCAACTGGTCGGCCAGGCCAAGCGGGCTGTCCCACTCCAGGCTGCTGCCCCACTGCTGCTCACCGGTACTGCGCTGACCATCGTTACTACGCGAAAGGCCCACACGCCACGGTTTTTGCGGGGTGTTGCGCACCACCACTTCACTGCCACCCACGGCCTTGCCCGGGGTCAGCTCCATTTGCGCCTGGTTGGACGGCAGGCGGTTGAGCTGATCGACCATCTGCTCGATCTGGCGCAGGTTCAACAAGTCGCCGGCGCGGCCCGGGAAACTCATGTCGAGTTCGCGCGCCGACAGTTTGCTGCCTTCGGCCGCCCGCAGGCCTTCGAGGCGGCCCTCTACCACGATGACCTTGAGGTGACCGCTGGAGAGGTCCTGCTGGGGCAGGTAGGCACGGCTGGTAACCAGACCCTTGGCGATGTACAGGTCGGTGATGCGTTTGAGCAGCGCGTTGAGCTGCACCACGCCCAGGCACTGGCCAAGGTAGGGTTCGAGCAATTGCCGGCGCTCAGCGGCGGAAAGCGCATCCGCGCCGTCCAGCTCGATGTCGACGATGTCAAAACAACGGCTGTCCGCAGGCCTGGCCGGGGCGACGGTGTCGGCGCCTTTGCCGGGCAGTTCCCGCAGCTGCTCCAGACGGCGCTGCTGTTCTTCCAGCAGGCGGTTCTGCCGGTCGCGAATAAGGTCCTGATCGCCTGGGTTGCTCAGCGGTGCAGCAATGGCGACGTCAGCCCAGGCGGCCAGCAGGACAAAGGCAAGCCAGCCACGCACGCGCTGACCTGAAACGGGGAAAAGCATGTTCGATCCTTCGAAATCACGGCGATACTGCGAAAAAGGCCGTGATATTATTGCGCCATCAATCTGGCGTCAATTAAATACCGACACGTGGCAATCCCCTTCTCCAGACGCGTTTCAGGTACCGCGCGGCTTGGCCCGTGCGGTAGCTTCGGCCACCAGCGGATCATCAGGCCAGTAATGCTTCGGGTAACGCCCCTTCAGGTCCTTCTTCACCTCGGCGTAGGTGGTACGCCAGAAGTTGGCCAGGTCCTGGGTCACCTGCACCGGCCGCCGCGCTGGCGACAACAGATGCAGTTTTACCTGCTGGCGGCCCTGGGCAATGCGCGGCGTATCGGCCAGGCCGAACAGTTCCTGCAGGCGCACGGCAAGGATCGGCGGGTGTTCGCTGTAGTCCAGGCGGATGTTCGAGCCGGACGGCACCGCCAGATGCGCCGGCGCCCATTCGTCCAGGCGCTGCGGCAATGGCCAGGGCAGCAGGTTACGCAGGATCGACGGCAGGTCCAGGGCGGCGAAGTGGCTCAGGCGCGAGACCTTGCCCAGGTAGGGCTGCAGCCAGTCTTCCAGCGTCGCCAACAGCGCCTCGTCCCCCAGATCGGGCCATTCGCTTTGCCCGTCCTTGTCCAGATCCAGCTGACGCAACAGCGCCACCCGTGCTTGCCACTGGCGCAGCTCCGGGGTCCAGGTGAGCAGGTTCAGGCCCTTGCGCCGCACCAGGCCAAGCAGCGCCCTGGCGCGGGCCTGGTCATCCAGGCCGGGCAACGGTTCGCGGCCCACTATCAGCTCGCCGACCTTGGTCTGGCGCTCGGCGCGCAGCACTTGCTCGCGCTCGTCCCAATCAAGGACATCGACGCGCTCGACCTGCTCGGCCAACACATCTTCGAGCAGCTCGGGGTCGAACTCGGCCGCGAGATAGATGCGTTCTTCGCGCTGGCCCTGGCGGCTACCGAGGTCGGCGATTACCAGCCAAGGGCATTTCATCAATGCGTCAACCTCGGCGAACAAGGCGGCCCGGCCATTGGCCAGACGATACTCGGCGCCACCTTCGCGACGCTGTTGGGCGACCCGGTCGGGATAGGCCAGCGCCAGCAAGGCGCCTAGCCAGCGGGGATGGTCGGGGGCGGCAACCGCCGCCGTGGCCTTGCCGCGCAACAGGCCACGGTACTGCCGAGCGAGTTGCCGCGCACGCTGCACGCCGCCCTGGCCACCCCGGCTGGCCTTGCTTTCACCGCTGACCAGCGCCAGGCGGCTGTGCAGGTCGGCACCACCACCGCGCTGGATATCTCGCTCGCCAAGCAAGCCCGCGACATCGCAGGCCATCGTTGCCAGGCCAAGGTCCTGGCCGCGCAACAGCAGGTGGGCGATGCGCGGATGAGCCGGCAGTTCGGCCATGGCCTGGCCGTGGTCGCTGAGGTTGTCGCGGCTGCCCGGCTTGAACGCGCCCAGCCGCGCAAGCAGGTCCTGGGCCTGGGCAAAGGCCGCTGCCGGCGGCTGGTCGAGCCAGCGCAACTGGTCGGGAGTGACGCCCCAACGCGCAAGCTGCAAGGCCAGGCCGGCAAGGTCGGCCTGGAGGATCTCGGCGCTGCCGTGGGCAGCCAGTTGGTCATGCTGGGCCTCGGACCACAGGCGGTAGCAGACCCCTGGTTCCAGGCGCCCTGCCCGGCCGGCGCGCTGGGTGGCGCTGGCGCGGGAAATGCGCTGGGTGTCCAGGCGGGTCATGCCGCTCCCCGGATCGAAGCGCGGCACCCGCGCCAGGCCGGCATCGATGACCACGCGCACGCCGTCGATGGTCAGGCTGGTTTCGGCGATGTTGGTGGCCAGCACCACCTTGCGCAGGCCCTGGGCCGGCGGGTCGATGGCGGCGCGCTGGGCACTGAGGTCAAGCTCACCATGCAGCGGGCACAGCAGCACATCTGGCCGCTCACCCAGGGCGTCCTGCAGGCTTTGATGCACACGGCGGATCTCGGCCTGGCCAGGCAGGAACACCAGCACGCTGCCAGGCTGTTCGGCCAACGCCAGCAATACGTTGTCCACCACCCGCGGCTCGATGAACTCGCCCGGCTGGAATGGCCGGCCCCAGCGGATATCCACCGGATGCATGCGGCCTTCGCTGCGCACCACCGGCGCGTCGCCCAGCAGCCGCGAGAGGCGCTCGCCTTCAAGGGTCGCCGACATCAGCAGGATCTTCAGCGCAGGCTCGTCACGCAGTAGTTCGCGGCCATTGAGGCTCAACGCCAGGGCCAGGTCAGCATCCAGGCTGCGCTCATGAAATTCGTCGAAGATCAGCAGGCCCACGCCGTCCAGCGCCGGATCGGACTGTAGCCGGCGGGTCAGGATGCCTTCGGTGACCACCTCGATGCGCGTGGTCGGCCCGACCTTGCTGTCCAGGCGGATGCGGTAGCCCACGGTTTCACCGACCTTTTCACCCAGTTCGCTGGCCAGGCGCTCGGCCGCCGCCCGCGCCGCCAGGCGGCGCGGCTCGAGCATGAGGATGGTCTGCCCGGCCAGCCACGGCTCGTTGAGCAGCGCCAGCGGTACGCGGGTGGTCTTGCCCGCTCCAGGCGGCGCTTCGAGCACGGCTTCATCGCGGTTATGCAGGGCTTCGCGCAAGGCGGGCAAGACAGCATCGATCGGTAAAGAAATCATGGTGGTCCTCGAACAGTCTGGCGAGTATAACGGCGAACCCAGCCTGCTCTATCATGGTCTTAGCTTCAGGTGCTGGCGCTTCGCTTGCCCTGCTGAATACTTTTCGGAGATTTACATGCGCATCCCATCCCGTGTCATCGGTGGCGCCCTGATCGTCACGCTGCTGACCCAACTGACGGCCTGCGGCACCATCTTCTATCCAGAGCGCCGTGGCCAGATCGGCGGCAAGATCGACCCCGTCGTGGCGGCAATGGACGCCATCGGCATCCTGTTCTATGTCATCCCAGGCCTGATCGCCTTTGGCATCGACTTCGCCACGGGCGCCATCTACTACAAAGGCGGGCACACCGCCCAGGTCGACCCGGTAAAACTGCGTGACGCCGTCAGCCCGGATGGCAAGGTCGACAACCTCAAGCTGCAGGCCATTCTGGAAAGCGAACTGGGCCAGCGCCTGCCGCTGGATGACCCGCGGCTGATCCAGCACCGCGGCAGCGTGGAGCAACTGGCGGCCCTGGGGCTGGTACCCGCAGCCTGACACTGACAAGGACAAAGCCCTGAGCATGATCACCCCAGCCGAGCATCAGCGTTTGCTGCGCCTGGCCACCCGCGCATCACTGGCGGTGGCCAGCATACTGGTGGTAAGCAAGGCCGTGGCCTGGTGGCTGAGCGGCTCGGTCAGCCTGCTGGCCGGGCTGACCGACTCGGCGCTGGATGCCGTCGCCTCGTTCCTCAACCTGCTTGCCGTGCACTACGCCCTGCGCCCTGCCGATGACGACCATCGCTTTGGCCACGGTAAGGCAGAGGCGCTGGCGGGCATGGCCCAGGCGCTGTTCATCGGGGTCAGTGCGGTACTGATCGGGATACAGGCCTATGAGCGCCTGCAAGCCCCGCAACCGCTGGGTGACACAGCCATCGGCATCGGCGTGATGCTGTTGTCGCTGGTGCTGACCGTCGCTTTGCTGGCCTTGCAGCGCAAGGTGATTCGCCTGACCGGTTCGACCGCGGTGCGCGCCGACTCGCTGCACTACCGGTCCGATCTGCTGCTCAACGGCAGCATCCTGCTGGCCCTGCTGCTGGCACGCCTGGGCTGGGCGCAGATGGATGCGCTGTTCGGCTTGGGCATCGCGCTGTACATCCTTTGGAGTGCACTGCAGATCGCCCGCGAGAGCACGGCGATTCTCATGGACAAGGAACTGCCAAGCGACATCGGCGAAGGGATGGTCGAACTGGTGCTGGGCATTCCAGGTGTCGAAGGCGTGCATGACCTGCGCACCCGGGTGTCAGGTAACCAGTGGTTCGTGCAATTGCACCTGGAGCTACCCGGGCAGCTGCCGCTGAATGCGGCACACGACTTGTGCGTGCAGGCATCGGACGTCATCCGCCAGCGTTATCCACAGGCGGATGTGATGGTGCATGCCGACCCGGTGTGATCATTGGCAGGCACTGTCTTGCTCATTTTTTAAAGGTCGGCTCGATCCCTGTGGGAGCGAGCAGTTCCTCTCAGGCGTCAGTTGACGCTGTAGCCGCGGCCGCTGAAACAGGCGCTCAGCGCCCGTCGGTAGTTGCTCGCCACTTCGCCGGGAGGCGCATAAGGCGCCGTTGCCGGGTCGAAGCCTGACTGGCTTACCGCCCAGCGGTGGCACTGGTAGCGGTCCTGGTCCTGCTGCTCCTGCCCCTGGCCATACATCGGGTAGGCAATCACGTCGTAGCTGTTGCCGGCCGGCGCTGCCGCCGACAACGGTGCCGGGGCCATGGCGGGCGGGTTGACCACGACGTACTCCTGGCTGTCGGCCAGGTACTGGTAGTAGGTGTCGGCCACAAGGAAGAACAATGCACCGCCCAGCCAGACTTCCCGCGCATAGGAAGGCAGGTAGTTGACCCGCACGCCGTAGGGCGGGGTTACCACCACGTAGCTGCCCCCATGCGGGCGATACCAGTAACCGCCGGAGTAGAAGTAATCATCGCCGCGGTAGGGCACCTTCCAGTAGCGGTCCCGGAAGTGGTCGATGGTATGCCCCGGGCGATACTGCGGCCCGGGGCCCCAGCCATTACCGTGGCCATCCGGGCGCCCCTGCCAGTCGCCGCCGGGCCGTTGCCCTGGGCCGCCGGCTTGCCAGTGGGGGTAGTCGCCGTTGTGCCGGGGGATATCCTGGTAATAGCCCTGCCGCGCGGGCTGCGTCTGCTGCACTTCGTCACGCGAGTTGAGAGCGCGGCCAGGGGCTCCCTCGTTGCCGTGCCCCTCGCCCGGGCCTTCGGCCATAGCCCCGACGCTGATACTCAAGCCCAGCAAACCAACACCTGCCAACTGCCAGATGCGCGACTTCATGTTGTTCCTCACGGTAAAGAAAACGGCATACCGCCAGTCTACCGCGCTGGCACTAAGGGCAGATGAAATTGCGGCCATGAAAAAAGGGAGGCCATTGGCCTCCCTTTGAGAATTGTCGTCCGTGCTCGGCACTTGTGGCGCCGGCTCACCTCACAGCGTCTTCTGGAAGCTGTGTAGCCCGGGGGCCTGCAGATCCTGTTGGATGGCTGGCCGCGACCGCCCGCCTAGGGCGCGTCGCCGTGGACTGATGTCCGGGCAGTGATTCTGGGGTTAACGATACGGGAGCGGTAGCGGCACAGGATTGCGAAGATTGCTCGGATAAATAGCGCTTGCGCAATTTTTAACCCTGGATCGATAATTCACCGCAATCCGAACAGAAAAGGCCTTTTCCATGAGCAAACTTGACCGCTACGACCTGAGCATCCTCGCCGAATTGCAGCGCGACGCGCGCATCTCCAACCAGGAGCTGGCCGAACGCATCGGCCTGTCGCCATCGCCATGCTCGCGTCGGGTCAAGCAACTGGAAGACGACGGCTATATCTCGCGCCAGGTCGCCCTGCTCGATCGCAAGAAACTCGGCCTGAGCCTCACCGCCTACGTGCTGATCGGCATGGACCGGCACACCCCGGAGCGCTTCGAGACATTCGAAGCCGCCATCCGCAACCTGCCGCAGGTGCTCGAGTGCAGCCTGGTCACCGGCATGGATGCCGACTACCAGCTGAAGGTGGTGGTGCCAGACATGGACCACTACCAGAAACTGCTGCTGGGCAGCCTGACCCGCATCGAAGGGGTGACCAGCGTGCGTTCGAGCTTCGTGCTCAACCAGGTTCTGGCAAGCACCGAGCTGCCACTGACGCACCTGCGTTAAACGCCCACTCGCCCGCGTATAATCACAAGCTCAGCCTGCCTGGAGAACACAGATGGATCCCGCCGTATTCGAAGAGTGGATGATGATCGTGCTGGTCACTGTACTGATCGGCTTCATGGGCTTCATCGTCTGGGACCTGGCGAAAAAGTCCAAGGCCGGGCGCTTTGGCACGATGATCCTGTTCTTCGTGCTCGGGCTGGGAGTGCTGGCCTTCATCATCAAGAGCGTGGTGGTGGCGTTTCTCGAAGGGGTCTAGGCCCTCAACGCGCGAGCTTCGGGGCAACCTCGCGCCAGCAGCCCTGCTCCAGCCCATCCAGCGCCCAATCGCCGATCCGCACCCGTACCAGGCGCAAGGTTGGCAAGCCGACCGCAGCAGTCATCCGCCGCACCTGGCGATTACGCCCCTCGCGAATCACCAGCTCCAGCCAGCTGGTCGGTACGCTCTTGCGAAACCGTACCGGCGGATTGCGCGGCCATAGCTCGGGCTCGTCGAGGCGCCGCGCTTCGGCTGGCAGGGTTGGGCCATCATTGAGCTCCACGCCATCGCGCAAACGCTGGATCTGCTCGTCGCTAGGTTCGCCTTCCACCTGCACCCAATAGGTCTTGGGCAACTTGTGCCTGGGGTCAGCAATGCGCGCCTGCAAGCCGCCATCGTTGGTCAGCAGCAGCAGGCCTTCACTGTCACGGTCGAGCCGCCCGGCCGGGTAGATGCCAGGGATGTCGATGAAATCCTTGAGCGTCGCGCGCCCCTCACCGTCACTGAACTGGGTCAGCACGTCGAATGGCTTGTTGAACAGGATCAGGCGTGGCTCGGCCGGTGGCGCCTTGGCCTGGCGACGGGGGCCGGCAGGCCGCGCCTGGGGGCGGCGCGGCTTGGAACGGGGTGGCAGTGGCATGGATCCTCAGCGGAACGGCGGCTCATCGAAGCTGCGCAGTTTACGCGAGTGCAACGAATTGAGCTCGGTGCGCAGCAGGTCGAGGGCGGCGATGCCGATCTTCAGGTGCTGGCTGACCGCACGGTTGTAGAAGGCATTCGCCGAGCCGGGCAACTTGATCTCACTGTGCAGGGGTTTGTCGGACACGCACAGCAAGGTGCCATACGGTACCCGCAAGCGATAGCCCTGGGCGGCGATAGTGCCGCTTTCCATGTCCACTGCCACGGCACGCGACAGGTTGATCAACGGCCGCTCCTGGGCCCAGCGCAGCTCCCAGTTGCGATCGTCGTAGGTCAGCACGGTGCCGGTGCGCAGGCGCTTCTTCAGCTCTTCGCCACGCTCGCCGGTCACCTGTGCCGCGGCTTCCTGAAGTGCCAACTGCACTTCGGCCAAGGCCGGAATCGGAATGTTCGGCGGCACCACGCGGTCGAGGATCCCATCGCGGCGCATGTAGGCGTGGGCCAGCACGTAGTCGCCGATGGTCTGCGACTGACGCAGGCCGCCGCAGTGGCCGATCATCAGCCAGCAGTGCGGGCGCAGCACCGCCAGGTGGTCGGTGATGTTCTTGGCGTTGGACGGGCCGACGCCGATGTTGACCAGGGTCACGCCATCACCGTCACCGGCGATCAGGTGATAGGCCGGCATCTGGTAGCGGTGCCAGACCACGCTGGCGACCAATGCCTGTGCTTCGCCGTGGTCCATGCCCTTTTCGATCACCACGTTGCCTGGCAGCACCATGCGCACGAAGCGCGGGTCTTCACGCAGCTGCTCGAGGCCGTGGCTGATGAACTGGTCGACATAGCGGTGATAGTTGGTCAGCAGGATCCAGGGCTGCACATGGCGCCAGTCACTGCCGGTGTAATGCACCAGGCGACGCAGCGAGAAATCCACGCGGGCGGCATCGAACAGCGCCAATGGCAGGGTTGCGGCATTGCCCCAGTCGTACAGGCCATCGGCGATGTTGTCGGTGGCTGCCGACAGGTCGGTGCTGGGGAATACCCGCGCCAGCTCGGCGGCGGTAATGCCGCTGCCAGCCAGCTCATCGCCCTGGTCAACCACGTAGGGGTAGGGAATGTTCTGCTCGCTGACGCCGACTTCCACAGTCACTGTGTAGTCATGCATCAGCGGTCGCAGCTGCTCCAGCAGGTAACCGCGGAATGCCGCCGGCTGGGTGACGGTGACGCTGTAGGTGCCCGCCACCTGGACCTTGGCGTAGGCGCGCGTGGTGGCAGCCACTTCACCGTGGCTGTAATAAGTCAGGCGCAGTGCCGGGTAGCGATACAGGGCGCGCTCGTCGGCACTCGGTTCGGTACGGTCCTTCAGGTATCGCTTGAGGGCCTGGCTCAGAGCCCCGGTGGCCTGTTCATGCAGGGCCGCCAGACGGTCGACGGCCTGTTCGGGGGTATCAACGACTACAAAAGCTTGGCTCACACTGGGCTTCCTGTCTGGACATGCATGTCAGCCATCTTGCCTGCCTTTGTTACTAAATACATCCCCGATGGTCAGCCGCCGTGTTCAGCTGGGCCAGGCGGGGGTCGCCCGCGCCACCAGTGCCTCGACATCGATGCCTCGCGGCAATGCGCCATACACCCGCCCGCCACCGTTCAGCCGGCTGCCAATGAACGCATCGCTGACCACGGCATTGCCCGCCTCCAGCAGCAGCTTGGCCTGCAACGCCAAGGCAATGTCTTCGGTCAGCTGCCGTGCCCGGTACTGGATATCGCTGGTATCGGCGAACGCCCCCTTGAGGTTGCCAATATGCGCGGCCAGGCGCGGGTCGCCATGCCCGTCGCCCAGTTCGGCGAACAGCGCATCGAGCACCCCCGGCTCCTTGGACAACGCCCGCAGCACGTCCAGGCATTGCACATTGCCGGAACCCTCCCAGGTCGAGTTGACCGGCGCTTCGCGATACAACCGCGGCAGGATGCTGTCTTCGACATAACCGGCACCGCCCAGGCACTCGGCAGCCTCGTTGATCATGGCCGGCGCCCGCTTGCAGATCCAGTACTTGCCCACCGCCGTGACCAGCCGTGCGAAGTGCGCCTGCTGCGGGTCGTCGAGCTGTTCCAGGGCCTGCCCCATGCGCAGGCTCAGGGCCAGCGCGGCCTCGCTTTCCAGCGCCAGATCAGCCAGCACGTTCTGCATCAAGGGTTGTTCGTTCAGCACCCGGCCGCCGACCTTGCGATGGGCGCAGTGGTGCGCCGCCTGGGTCAGCGCCTGGCGCATCAACGCGCTGGAGCCGACCATGCAATCGAAACGGGTCATGGCCACCATCTCGATGATGGTCGGCACGCCGCGCCCCTCCTCGCCCACCATCCACGCCAGCGCGCCACGGAACTCGACTTCGCTGGAAGCGTTGGAGCTGTTGCCCAGCTTGTTCTTCAGGCGCTGGATGTAGAACTGGTTGCGGCTGTCGTCGGGCCGATGGCGCGGCAGCAGGAAGCAGCTCAGGCCCTTGTCGGTCTGCGCCAGGGTCAGGAAGGCATCGCACATCGGTGCCGAGCAGAACCACTTGTGCCCGACCAGTTCGTAGGGCTGCCCGGGGCCGGGGCTGCCGACCGGGTAAGCACGGGTGGTATTGGCGCGCACGTCGGTACCGCCCTGCTTCTCGGTCATGGCCATGCCAAGGGTCACGCCGGCCTTGTGACGGTCACCGACGTTGCGCGGGTCGTATTCGCGGGCGAGGATCTTCGGTAGCCAGTATTCGGCCAGCTCTGGCTGCAACCGCAGCGCAGGCACGGCCGCAAAGGTCATGGTCAGCGGGCAGCCGGTACCGGCTTCG
The DNA here is from genome assembly GCF_001320485.1 of Pseudomonas sp. NBRC 111130. Lineage (NCBI taxonomy): Bacteria > Pseudomonadati > Pseudomonadota > Gammaproteobacteria > Pseudomonadales > Pseudomonadaceae > Pseudomonas > Pseudomonas sp. NBRC 111130. The sequence continues at coordinate 5,537 of NZ_BCBG01000049.1, read as the reverse complement.
GCCTGGCTGTGCAGGTAGGTCATCGACGCCCGCGCCACGTGGGCACCGGGCCGAGGTTCGGCCCAGGGCAATGATGGCAGGCCATGTTCGACGGCGGTGCGCATCAACTCGTGGTAGGCGGGGTGGAACTCGACCAGGTCGATGCGGTGGCCAAAGCGGTCATGGCTGCTGAATTCCGGCTTGTGCGCATTGGCCAGAAAGCCTGCTGCCATCAGCGGACCGCCGGCCAAGCCACCATAGGCGTCGATCCGCGCTTCGGCCCAACCGGCCCCGAAACGCCGCGACCATTCCTGCAGCGGCAGGTCGAGGCGGTACAGGTTGGCACCGTCGAGCGACGGTGGCTGGTTGGTGACTTCGTGGGTTTCAGCGTACTGGTGCAGGTTCATCGGGAGCTCCTGGATCCGGGCATGCGTGAAAGCCCAGTGAAGCACTCCCTGCCGGTGAGTAATAGTGACAATAATGACTAAACATGTGGCTCAGGACTGCCAAGGGTTCGCCACAACAATTTCAGCGCCTGCAAGGCAGACCCTAGAACCGCGTAGCCCCCGACACGGCCCGTCCCGGCGGCATCTGCACCTGGGCAATGGCGACGTTCAAGGCCAGCTCGAACCGGCTCCCAAGTCCCCGCGTCGACTCATGGGACAGCTTGGCATCAAGCAGTTCGGCCAGTTGCCGGCAGATCGACAATCCAATCCCGAGCCCGCCATAGCGGCGAGTCATCGAGCCATCGACCTGGAAGAAGCGCTGATAGAGAATCGCCTGGTCCAGATCATCGAAGCCGATGCCGCTGTCGCTGATGGTAAAGGTCAACGCCAGGCTGTCGGGGCCAAGGCGGCGCCCGCGAACTTGCATCATCACCCCACCGTGATGGGTGAACTTCAGGCCGTTGTCCACCAGGCAGCCCAGGCAGCGGGCCACTTTCTGCGCATCGCCCAGCAACTCGTCCGGCAGCTCGGCGGGGATGTCCAGGCTCAGGTACAGACCCTTGCCCAAGGCCGTTCCGGCATAACCGGCACGCAGGTCCTGCAGCGTACGCCGCAAGCTGAACGGCAGCGCCTGCGGGCGCATCCGGCCGGCCTGCAGTTCGGTCAACGTGAGGATGTCGTCAACCATGTCCATCATGTCCTGGGCCGAGCCGACCGCCGTGCGGTGGTACTGGGCCATCTCGGCAGTCATGGGCAGTGTGTGCATCAGTTCCAGCGAGCCGATCACACCATTCATCGGTGTCCGCAGTTCGTGGGTAACGGTGGCGAGGAATTCATCCTTCAGGTGATTGCTCCTGGCCAGCTGCTGGTTCATCTGCTCCAACGCCTCACCGGTATCGCGCAAGGTCTGTGCCTGCTGTTCGCGCATGCTGTTGATGCGGTCGGCCAGGGCCAGCGACAGCAACGCCACTTCCAGCGCCGACCCCAGCTGGCTGGAATACATGGTGATGAACTGGTTAGGCAGGTAACCCAGCACCATCAGGGTATTGACCAGCCCACCGAGCAGGAACGCCGTCCAGGCGATGATGAACCAGCGCGCCACACGCAGGCCCCGCACCCAGGCATACAAGCCGGCAGCAAAGATGCTCACGGTGAACAGCAAGGCCAGCACCGTGGCCATGCGCAAGGCGATGCCGTAGCGCATGCTCACCGACAGCACCATCACCAGTACGCCACCCAGCATCAGCAGTTGCAGCAAGCGGTCAAAGCCGCGACTGATCTTGCCCAGCTGCAGGAAGTGACGGGCGAACTGGCACCCGAACAAGCCCGCAGCGCCGATGAACAGCGGTGTTGCGGCGTTGGCCCACCACGGGCTGTCCGGCCAGAAGTAGGCAACCCCTGCCCCGTTCACCGACACCTGATACAAGCCGAACGAGGCAATGTAGAGGATGTAGTAGAGGTAACTGACGTCTCGCACACTGAGGTAGATGAACAGGTTGTACACCGCCATTACCAGCAGTACGCCGTAGATCATGCCCAGCACATAGAGGCGGGTCGGCTGGTCTTCCAGGTACGCTTCGGCAGACCACAACGACAGCGGTGCCTGTACCGAACCCTGGCTGTGCAAGCGCAGGTAGGCGGTGGTCGACTGCCCGGGCTGCAGTGGCAGTTCGAACAGGTAATTGTTCTGGCGGATCGGGCGGCTGGCGTAGGGCAATGCGTCGCCGGTGCGCCGGGCCAGGACGAACTCGCCATCGCTGCCCGGCAGGTACAGCTCGATATGGTCCATGGGGGGGTATGCCAGCTCGAGCAGCCACTGGCGCGGATGCGCATTGGCAGAAGCCACATAATGCAGCTCGACCTTGAGCCAGAACACCGAATGCGAGTAACCGGCGTTCAGCACGTCCTGGTGATGCGTACGGAAACGGCTGGCAAAGATAGGCGCACTGACCTGGGCGATGCTCGCGCTGCCATCACGGTCTTCGTAGACCTGCATGATCTTGCCCAAGGGAAGATGCCGAGTCGCCTCGTCGATTTCGACGGCTCCGGCCAGCACGGGCAACAAGCCCAGAAGCATAATCAGCAAATAGCGCATACAGCCCCAGCATGGCCTGTCCGGTCGCGTCGCGATGGCCTCCAATCCCTTTGAGACGACGAAATCCGGCAGAGCCCGTTTGTCGAGTTATCCGAGCACTCTAGCATAGCTTTCAAGGCTGGCGACGGGCCACTCCAATTTTCTAACAAAAGGCTCTAGGACAATACTTTCAGCGCAAGCACGCGAGAAAATCTGACCATTTGATCAACAAAACTCGTTTGTAGGACGATCCGCACAAAGGGGTTTGGTGGTAAGCTCGCCGCCCATGAATACCTACAGCTCCCGCCCCGTTGTCCTCTGTCTCTCCGGCCACGACCCAAGTGGCGGCGCCGGCTTGCAGGCAGATATAGAAGCCCTGCTCGCCCAAGGCTGTCACGCCGCACCTACCGTGACTGCCCTGACGGTGCAGGATACCGTCAACGTTTCCGACTTCCGTGTGCTCGACCGCGAGTGGGTCCTGGCCCAGGCCAATGCCGTGCTGGCCGACTCCACCGTCGCCGCCGTGAAGCTGGGCATGCTCGGCTCGATCGACATGGTCGACACCGTCGCCGAACTGCTCAGTGCCCACCCACACCTGCCGCTGGTTTGCGACCCGGTGCTGCGAGCCGGTGGCGGTGGCCGCCTGGGCAAGGACGAAGTTGGCTATGCCCTGCGCGAACGCCTGCTGCCGCTGGCGACCATTGCCACGCCGAACTTGCCAGAAGCGCGCATCCTGGCCGAACTCCCTGAAGGCACCGCCGACGAGTGTGCCGAGAAACTGTTGCCGTTTTGCAAAAACCTGCTGATTACTGGTGGGCACGGTGACGAGGAAGAAATCCACAATCGCCTGTACAGCCGCGACGGCCAGAGCCATACCTGGACCTGCCAGCGCCTGCCGGGCAGCTACCACGGCTCGGGCTGCACCCTGGCCAGCGCCCTGGCCGGTCGCCTGGCCCTCGGCGAGCAATTGCAAAGCGCGGTGAAAAGCGCCCTGGACTATACCTGGCGTACCCTGCGCGACGCCGAACAGCTGGGCAAAGGCCAGTACGTTCCGCGTCGCCTGCCCCTGGATTTCTGCTCCTGAGACGAGGCGTTCAATGAAGCTACGCGGTCTGTATGCAATCACCGACAGCCAGCTGCTCGCCGGCCGTTTCCTGTCCCACGTCGAAGCAGCGCTGGAAGGCGGTGTGTGCCTGCTGCAGTACCGCGACAAGGGCGATGACGCCGCCCGCCGCCTGCGCGAGGCCGAAGCCCTGATGAAGCTTTGCGAACGCTACGGCACTCAGCTGATCATCAACGACGACGCCGAACTGGCCGCACGCCTGGGCGTCGGCGTACACCTGGGCCAGACCGACGGCCCGCTGACACCCGCTCGCGCCCTGCTCGGCCGCCAGGCGATCATCGGCTCCACTTGCCACGCCAGCGTCGAACTTGCCGCCCAGGCTGCCAACGAAGGTGCCAGCTACGTGGCCTTTGGCCGCTTTTTCAATTCTGTCACCAAGCCCGGTGCGCCGGCTGCCAACGTCGACCTGCTGGAGCAGGCCCGCGCCCAGGTAAAACTGCCGATCGCCGTGATCGGTGGCATCACCCTCGACAACGCCGCCCCGCTGATCGCCCACGGTGCCGATCTGCTGGCGGTCATCCACGGCTTGTTCGGTGCCGACAGCGCGCAGGAAGTCACCCGCCGCGCCCGCGCCTTCAACGCCCTGTTCGCTTCCTGATTTCGAGAGAAGACCCATGTCCCGTTCCGAAGCCCTGTTTGCCCAAGCCCAGAAGCACATCCCTGGCGGCGTCAATTCGCCGGTCCGCGCTTTCAAAAGCGTCGGCGGCACCCCACTGTTCTTCAAGCATGCCGAAGGCGCCTACGTCGTCGATGAAGATGACAAGCGCTACGTCGACTACGTCGGCTCGTGGGGCCCGATGATCCTTGGCCACGGCCACCCGGACGTACTCGATGCAGTACGTCGCCAGCTGGAACACGGCCTGTCTTACGGCGCGCCGACCGCGATGGAAACCGAGATGGCCGACCTGGTCTGCTCGCTGGTGCCGTCGATGGAAATGGTGCGCATGGTCAGCTCCGGTACCGAGGCGACGATGAGCGCCATTCGTCTGGCCCGTGGCTACACCGGTCGCGACGCCATCATCAAGTTCGAAGGCTGCTACCACGGCCACTCCGACAGCCTGCTGGTCAAGGCCGGTTCCGGCCTGCTGACCCAAGGTGTGCCAAGCTCGGCAGGCGTACCGGCAGACTTCGCCAAGCACACCCTGACCCTGCCGTTCAACGACATCGCCGCAGTCGAGAAGACCCTCGCCGAAGTCGGCCAGACCGTGGCCTGCATCATCGTTGAACCGGTGGCCGGCAACATGAACTGCGTACCGCCAGCACCCGGCTTCCTCGAAGGCCTGCGCGAGCAGTGCGACAAGCACGGTGTGGTGTTGATCTTCGACGAAGTGATGACCGGTTTCCGCGTCTCGCTCGGCGGCGCCCAGGGTTACTACGGAATCAGGCCTGACCTGTCGACCTTCGGCAAGATCGTTGGCGGCGGCATGCCGGTTGGCTGCTTCGGCGGCAAACGCGAAATCATGGGTTGCATCGCCCCGCTGGGCCCGGTGTACCAGGCCGGTACCCTGTCGGGCAACCCGCTGGCCATGGCCGCTGGCCTTACCACCCTGAAGCTGATCAGCCGCGCTGGCTTCCATGACGAGCTGACCGCCTTCACCAGCCGTATGCTCGATGGCCTGCAGCAGCGTGCCGATGCCGCAGGCGTGCCGTTCGTCACCACCCAGGCCGGCGCCATGTTCGGCCTGTACTTCAGCGGCGCCGACGACATCGTCACCTTCGACGACGTGATGGCCAGCGATGCCGAACGCTTCAAGCGCTTCTTCCACCTGATGCTCGACGGTGGCGTGTACCTGGCGCCAAGTGCGTTCGAGGCGGGCTTCACGTCGATCGCCCATGGTGAAAAAGAACTGCAGATCACCCTGGATGCAGCCGAAAAAGCCTTTGCCGCGCTGAAATAAGCCAGCACGCGGCCGCT